>CAZYTT010000111.1:0-6079 GCA_964650235.1 uncultured Gammaproteobacteria bacterium
AGAATAATGCTTAGAGCGCTAAGTATTATTCATTGTCAGGACAATACAGTTCACGCCATTATAGTATGCACGGAAAAGGCCTTATCGTTCAGCTATTTTTCAATGACTGGAATCAAAGGCCAGTTCTTGGGCTTAAGCTAGATCGTCAAATCATCTTATCGTTATAGGAGTTAACATTGTGCCGCAGGTGAAGCAAAAGCAGGATTATGGAAAGGACCCGTTAGCAGTAAGAGAGTCAGGGAAGTATCAGGAGGAATATGTCCATTCCTTTGTGGATAAATGGGATGAGCTTATTGACTGGTCGGGGCGGGCCAGGGCTGAAGGGGATTTTTTCATTGAATTGCTTAAGCAACATGGTGCAAAAAAAATTCTGGATGTTGCGACTGGTACAGGTTATCACTCAGTACAGTTATTACGTGAAGGCTTTGAGGTAACGAGTGTTGATGGTAGCCCGGTTATGCTGGCCAAGGCCTTTGAAAATGCCCGTAAGCACGGACACATATTACGTACTATTCAGGCCGACTGGCGTTTCCTTAATCGCAGTGTTCATGATCTTTATGATGCAGTTGTCTGTCTGGGCAATTCCTTTACCCATTTACATGACGAGAATGACCGCCGCAAGGCGCTGGCTGAGTATTATGCGACACTACGTCATGATGGCATATTGATTCTGGATCAACGCAATTATGATGCGCTGTTGGATAAGAAAATTCAGCCGACGCATAACTTTTATTATTGTGGCGATGATGTCTCGGCAACACCGGAATATGTTGATGAGACTCTGGCGCGTTTTCGTTATAGCTTTACTGATGGTTCAAATTTTCACCTGAATATGTTTCCCCTGCGCAAGCCCTATGTCCGCCGCTTAATGAAAGAGGTCGGTTTTCAACGTGTCTCAACCTACGGTGATTTTCAGGAGACCTATAGGGAGAAAGAGCCAGACTTTTTTATCCATGTAGCAGAAAAAAAATATATCCCAACGGAGAAATAGTATGAGTCAGAATTACTCCGCGACAGTACGGACAGCACAGGAATACTATAATAGCGAAGATGCGGATAATTTTTATTACCAGATATGGGGTGGTGAAGATATCCATATTGGTCTCTATCAACAGGATGCCGAAGCTATTGCTGTTGCCAGTCAACGGACTATTGCCACGATGGCAGAGCTTCTGACTGATATAACCAGTGATACCCGTATTATAGACCTAGGTTCAGGTTACGGTGGTGCCGCGCGCTGGTTATGCCAGCAGTTTGCCGCACAGGTTACCTGTATCAATCTTTCCGAAGCCCAGAATGCACGTAACCGAAAGCTAAGCGCAGAGGCCGGCATGGACCAGAAAATCACGGTTTGTGACGCCAGCTTTGAGTCCATTCCGGCAGCTGATAATAGCTTTGATATTGCATGGTCACAGGATGCTATTCTGCACTCCGGTAATCGGCGGCAGGTATTAGTAGAAGTTGATCGGGTATTGCAACCCGGTGGTGAATTTATTTTTACAGACCCGATGCAGGCCGACGATTGTCCGGCCGGTGTGCTGCAGAATGTCCTGAGCCGAATCCATCTTGATACCCTGGGTTCATTTGCCTTTTATCGGGATGAGGCCGCCCGTTTGGGGTGGGATGAGTTAGCTGTAGAAGACCTGACGCCGCAACTTGTTCTGCATTATACGCGGGTCCTGGATGAGTTGATGCGGCAGCGCCAGGAATTGGCCGCCCATGTTTCCAGTGCCTATATAGACAGAATGATACAGGGGCTTGAGTACTGGATAGAGGCCGGTCAACAAGGCTATCTAGCCTGGGGCATTATGCACTTTCAAAAACCTATCTAGGTTTTGACCTGATGAGGCTTTGGCAGTTCAGGGGAAATGGCAATCGTGTGCTTGTATCGCTAAACCCGGTAGTATTTGGTGGTAGTACGCTCATAATCCTAGGCAGTGTCATCATGGCCTTGTTGTATTTTGATGATGTCAATGCCAGCATCAAGATCCTGCAGACTGACATTGCCAATAATTTTGGCTGGCTATTTGTATTGGCGGTCAATGTGATATTGGCCTATCTAATTTTTCTGTCTCTGACATCATACGGCGCTATCCGTCTGGGTGGTGAGTCTGCCCGACCTGAGTACAGCTATCTCTCCTGGTTTGCCATGCTGTTCTCAGCCGGGATGGGCATTGGGCTGATGTTTTATAGCATTGCTGAACCGATGTATCATCTGGCTGAACCGCCACATGGTGCTGAACCATTCACAGTTGCAGCCTACCAGGATGCGATTAAAACGACCTTTCTCCATTGGGGGTTGCATGCCTGGGGTATCTATACATTAATGGGTCTGGGGCTGGCCTATTTTTCCTATAACTTTCAATTGCCGATGAGTGTTCGCTCTATATTTTTCCCGTTGTTGGGTAAATACATTGAGCGTTGGCCCGGTGATGTTATTGATATGTTAGCGACCGTTGCTACCCTTTTTGGTGTCTCCACTTCACTGGGACTCGGGGTTACCCAGATTAATGCCGGTCTTAATTATTTATTTGATGCACCCTTTAATTCGTCTATTCAAATAGTCTTGATAACCATTATTACACTGATTGCTACCGTATCAGTTGTTCTGGGTGTCAATAAAGGTATCAGGCGTTTATCAAATATGAATATGATCATTGCATTATTCTTATTGGTATTTGTATTTGTTATTGGGCCAAGCCTGTTTATTGCCAATGGACTGGTGGAAAATACCGGTCTCTATCTGAATGATTTTTTTAAACTCGCCTTCTGGAATGAGACCTACACTCAGGGTGACTGGCAGAATGGTTGGACAGTCTTTTACTGGGGTTGGTGGATTGCCTGGGCCCCCTTTGTTGGAATGTTTATCGCCCGGGTCTCAAAGGGCAGAACCATCAGGGAATTTATCGGTGGTGTGTTATTCGTCTCGACGATCCTGACCTTCGTCTGGTTGACTGTATTTGGTAACTCTGCACTCTATATTGAATTACAGGGACCAGGTGGTCTGGCGAATGCAGTTGCTGAAAGTCTGCCGCGGTCATTATTTATTTTCCTTGAACAATTACCAGAGGTAATGGGCATAGAGATACCCAGTATAGTGCAACTCGCTGTCGGGGTGCTGGCCTGCCTGATTATTATCTCATTTTTCGTCACCTCATCTGACTCAGGTTCGCTCGTTATTGATATAATTACTGCGGGCGGTGAGCCTAATCCGCCAGTACTACAAAGAATCTACTGGGCTTTACTTGAAGGGGTCGTTGCCGCCATTTTACTGGTCGGCGGTGGGCTACATGCATTGCAGACGGCGGCCATTTCTTCCGGATTACCCTTTGTGCTGGTGATGTTGATTATGATATTCAGTTTGCATCGAGGTCTCAGGGCGAGTCAGGTAGTGAGGTAAGCGTTAGTCGGACTCTTTGTGCAGATAGACAGTAAAATCATTCTGTAGATAGCTATCATGTAGTTCACAGTTGGTGCAGAGCGAGTGGCAATATTTTAAGATCTCTCGCGGTTGATGGCTTTGTAAATCATATGCCTGTATAAATCGTGCATCGAGCAGATTGAAGGCAATTCCCTTTTGGCATAATTCAAACATGCGAGCAATCACCCGGTAGGTGTAGTTGCCCTCATCTTCGAGGTTTTCATTCAAGGCTCCCGATAAAATGACCCAGTCGAAACGGTCGTTGTCAGGCGATAAATCGAAAAGGTCGCCCTCCAGTAAGGTGGCATCGGGGTGCAGCTGCATGGCTTTACGTAGCAGGTCGGGGGAAAGGTCAATGCCGGTGTAGTCCAGTGATTGACCACGGCGCTCAAACCAGCGCTTGAAATCAGCAAATCCACAGCCCACATCGAGAACAGATTCGGTAGCTGCAATTCCTATCTGAGCCAACACCTCGAATCGTAGTTCCTGAATATTACGGTGACTCCAGTACAGAGCCTGTGATGAATATCCATGACGCGTCCAGCTGTCGCGGTGCTTGACAATAATGCGCTGGCGTTGTTTGGGCGTCATGGGCGGACATGCTACTACAAACCGATAGCGGTCGAAAAGACACATTACCCAGGACCTATTTCAATAATTTTAGTGTGGTTATAAATGAGCTTTGGGGGATGAATCCTGGTGGAAATAGTACTAGAATGACAGCCAATTCAGCCTAGCCAGTTAGCTAGTCGCTGTCCGACTAATACGATGCTGGCTTAACTGTCGGAATGTGGTGATACTTGAATTCCTTTACGCTTACGATAGATAATAAACCTAACATTCGGTTTAATGGCAGCCTGCTGTGTGCTGTGAGTAATAAGCATACAGGGGCCAAGCATCGGGTGCATCTGTATCTCTATAAGTCAGTCGGCGGACGATATATCTGTTACAAGCGCAGTTTTTCCCAATGGGATGATGACCTTGTGCGTTCTGCCGGGGTGGTTTGTAAGACATTTGATGAAGTTATCAAGTATTTTGGTCATGATGCCCTGGCCCGGTCACTGTATGGAAAGGCCAATATCTTTGATGTCGTTGATGTAGATGGAGATAGCTTTTAATTTCAGCCTGATTCTCATTACCTTTAACCCCCCCCACGCTCACCACAGCTAATCTATGTTACATATATCCCTGCATTTTCTAGTGCCAATGCTCTTTGTGGCACTCTTCTTTCGAAAAAACTGGCTGGCTGCTTATCTGATATTAATAGCCACAATAGCAGTCGACCTGGATCACCTACTGGCGATACCGGTCTATGATTCTGGTCGCTGTAGTATTGGTTTTCATCCATTGCATCAACTATGGATGATAGGGTTTTATGCAGCCCTAAGCCTGATGACAAGATTCAGGCTTGTTGGTCTGGGGCTTTTGATTCACATGGGGCTTGATGCTATTGACTGTCAGGTTTCAAGCGGAGTATGGGTGAATTAAGGTAGGTATGTTAACATCATACCAACTTTTTATTTTAGGGGAGGACTAATTATTATGCAGCAAGTTCGACCCGGTTTCTGCCATTATCCTTAGCCCGGTATAATGCCTGATCAGTCAGGGTGATGATTTCGCTAGAGTCAGAGTTACCTTTGAATTCAGATACACCAATTGATATGGTCACCTGCCCATAATTTTTCTGGCTGTTTTTGTCTCTCAGGATACCCGCAGCGACGGCCTTGCGAATTTTTTCAGCGACAATCACTCCGCCATCAATGCTGGAGCCATGAAGGATAACCGCAAATTCTTCACCACCATAACGGGCTACAATATCATCACCTTTCACACACTTTTTGATAGTGGTGCCTACATAACGCAGGACTTTGTCTCCAACCAAGTGACCATGGGTATCATTTACGTTCTTGAAGTGATCAATATCCAGTAAAAGTAGGCTAAAGCAGCTGTTTTCACTTGTTGCTCTAGCGATAGCGCTGTCCATAGCCAGGTCAAATGCTTTCCGGTTTGATAACCCGGTCAGACCATCTGTTAATGCTTCTTCCTTTGCCTTATTCAGTTCATTTTTTAATACTGCCATTTCTTCAGAAAGATTGTTCAGTTGAGACTGAATGTTGCGTTGTGATTTTTCTGTATCATGAGTAGCTGAGATTACACATTGTACCTCGGCATTCAGCTTATTCTGGTTATTATTAATATTCAGGGTATCGTTAAATTTAGTCAGCTTTTCAGCATAATCGCCAAGGCTTTCACCTGAACGTGAAAACTCACCATGAACTTTGGTGATGATGGATGTTAATTCTTCTCGCATACCTTCGAGAACTTCATAGTCATGAAAATAGGTATTACAGTACAGTTTATAAAGTTCTTCTAGTGATGGAGACGTATTTTTTTGTAATATTTCGTCGAAGGTATTAACTAGCTGTGTATCTTTTCCCGATACATAATCATAGCTGAGGCGATAATGGAAGGGTGATACCGGTATGGTATGTTGACCCATAAAGCTTAATGCGAGGCGCATATATTCTGCGGCCTTTACCGATCCCTCTTCATATAGATTATTGTCCATAGAGATAATGCCTTGTATATGGTGCGTGAGTTTTATAAATAACTGTATATTTAAGTAATAGTTATCGTAGCTTCGGTGATTATATTTAG
>CAZYTT010000112.1:0-6043 GCA_964650235.1 uncultured Gammaproteobacteria bacterium
TGGTGAATCAAACAAGTGCCACCGCGGGATCGGGATTCTGTCTTTCATGATCAGCTGGGGTTGGCCATTAACGTCAGCGGACGTTCGCTCTACGTCAACATAGTACTCAACCGTTGGTGATGGTGGAGATTTGAAATCCGGGCCCGCTGTACACCCTGCTAACAGTAACAGGGTAAGGGGATAATAACGATATTTCATACAATGGCTTCCTGTGAGCTAAGGGGGTACCAGGTGGTTTGATTAATACATTGTCTGGCTATACTCAGACTACGGTCAAACACCGCATCTGGATTCGTTTCCTGCCAGCCATAACCTTTGAGAAAATAGGTGTAATTGGCAGTGAAGTGTTTATAGGTATCGCTACTATTCTGGGGGCATAAGGAACGGGTATAGCCTGACTGGGCTGTACTAGACAGCCCGACACACAGCCCCCATAGACCATGCGTCAGATGGGTGGCGAGTTGTTCTTTCCCAGCCTGATCCAGTTTGCTGTGCCCATGGAAACCGTTTTCAATGGTGTTTAAAACCATGTTGACCAGTGTGTTGGTCAGCTCAACATGGAGTTGATTCAGACGTTCTGCGCGGTGTAATGTTGCCCGCCGCCATACTGAGGGCATCAGTGACAGGTTGTCGATTTCGATTAATGCCGGGTGTTCCATGGAAATAATCCAGCTGCACTGTGCCAGTGAAATTATCTTCTCTATATCAGGGATTTGTTGGGCATGGATCTCATCAAACAGCCATTTTTCATCAAGACACAGGGTATAGGCGCAGGCGACAATCAAATCCTCCTTGCTCTCAAAATGGCTATAGATCGTACCCATCGAGTAGCTAGTAGCGCTGGCAACATCGGCCATCCGCATGTCCAGAAAGCCGGTCTCCGTCAGTAACCCTATAGCCTTGGCAATGATGGTCTGCTCGCGGGTCTCGCGCTTTTCACGTTTGTTGATCAATCTGGCGTCAGTTTCATGCACGATCGTTTTCCGAATAATGTTCGAATATTATTCAGGATGGTGGTGCATGTCAATTTATATTGCCAGATACCGTCACCCGAACTGTTTCAGTAATTTCAAAACAGGTGATTTAATAATAGCAGTAGTTAATAGTTAGGAATGTGAGTCCAATACGGATTGCCCCTGTTCCAGTATAAAGTCGATAAAGGTCCGAGCGACGAGTGATAGTTTTTTATTTTTCAGGTGGACGGCATACCAGCGTCGCTTGAGTGGGAAATGTTTTATGTCCAGGACAACCAGATTATGGGTATTTATCTCCAGTGTCAGACTATGCAGCGATAACACAGCCAGACCCAGTCCGGCCATAACACCTTGCTTGATCGCCTCACTACTACCTAGCTCCATGTAAGGATCCAGGTGCAGATTGTTTTGTTCCAGGACTTGTTCAAATATCCGCCGAGTGCCTGAGCCCTGTTCGCGAACCAGAAAGCGTGCATTAACTAATTTTTCCAGAGGTATGTTTTTCTTTTTTGCTAAAGGGTTAACCGGGTGAGCTACAACGACCAGGATGTTTTCCAGAAACGGGTGGGAAATAAGGTTTCTATCATTGGGTACCTGGCCCATGACGACAAAATCATCCAGGTTTTCCTGTAACCGCTCTATAACGGTAGCCCGATTAGTGAACTTTAATCGTGGTTCTATGTCGGGATAAAGTTGTAAAAAGGCACCCAGTAGATGGGGCATAAAGTACTTGGATGTCGTAACTACGGAGATATTGAGTGGGCCTTTAACCGTGCCGCGAAGTTCTTCAATAGAGATCTTGAAATCAGATATTCGGTTGAGGATATCACTACTGGCTGTATAGAGTTCCTTGCCCGCCTGTGTCAGGTAGATACGTTTGCCGATCTGTTCAAATAAGGGCAGGTCTACCTGCTCCTCCAGCCGTTTAATTTGGATTGAAACAGCGGGCTGAGTTAGGCACAGCTCTTCCGCGGCGCGGGTAAAGCTATTGTTTCGCGCCACTGCCTCGAATAATTTCAGTTGTTGAAGTGTAAAGTGCATCCGAACCGCCATAAACATATGTATATGGATTATATAAATATAATTAACTGTTGCAAATATTTCTGCCCGCGTATATTAAATTTCGAAATATTATAGGTGTTCGGGATTTTGGAAGACCTGGGAGAGTTAGGTCGGAACAATATGTTCTGATTAAGAATTTGTACTACATAATGAGGACGTTGAAAATGGTTGAGAACAAAAAAGCCTACAGCGCGGGTGTTAAAGAATACCGCGAAACTTATTGGATGCCAGATTATACGCCTAAAGACACTGATCTTTTGGCTTGCTTCAAGATAACCCCTCAGGACGGCGTTCCTCGTGAAGAGGTTGCCGCTGCGGTAGCTGCGGAGTCTTCAACGGGTACATGGACAACAGTCTGGACTGATTTATTGACTGACCTAGATTATTACAAAGGTCGCGCCTATGCGATTGAAGACGTTCCAGGCGATGATACCTGTTTCTATGCCTTTGTTGCCTACCCTATCGATCTGTTTGAAGAAGGCTCAGTGGTAAACGTATTGACCTCCCTGGTTGGTAACGTATTTGGTTTTAAGGCACTGCGCGCACTACGTTTAGAAGATATTCGTTTTCCAGTTGCCTATGTAATGACATGTAATGGTCCGCCTCAGGGTATCACTGTTGAGCGTGACCTGTTGAATAAATACGGGCGCCCATTGTTGGGTTGTACAATTAAGCCTAAATTGGGATTGTCGGCGAAAAACTACGGTCGTGCCTGTTACGAAGGTCTGCGTGGTGGTCTTGACTTCACCAAAGATGATGAAAATGTTAACTCCCAGCCATTTATGCGCTGGCGTCACCGTTTTGATTTCGTGATGGAGGCAATCCATAAGGCAGAGGCCGAGACGGGGGAGCGTAAAGGTCACTATCTTAATGTAACGGCTCCAACTTCTGATGAAATGATGAAGCGAGCTGAGTATGCTAAAGAAATTGGTGCGCCAATCATTATGCATGACTACCTGACGGGTGGTCTGTCGGCCAATACACAGCTGGCACAATGGTGTCAGGATAACGGTATGTTGCTTCACATTCACCGCGCCATGCATGCGGTACTCGATCGTAACCCGCATCATGGTATCCACTTCCGTGTATTAACTAAAGTTTTACGTTTGTCCGGTGGTGATCACCTGCACTCAGGAACTGTTGTTGGTAAGCTTGAAGGTGACCGTGATGCCACTTTGGGTTGGATTGACATTATGCGCGATTCATACATCAAGGAAGATCGTTCACGTGGTATTTTCTTTGATCAGGATTGGGGTGCTATGCCGGGTGTTATACCGGTTGCATCAGGTGGTATCCACGTATGGCATATGCCAGCGTTGGTTAACATCTTCGGCGATGATTCCTGTTTGCAGTTCGGTGGTGGTACTCTGGGTCACCCTTGGGGTAATGCGGCCGGTGCTGCGGCCAATCGTGTTGCGGTTGAGGCCTGTGTTGAAGCACGTAATTCGGGCGTTGAAATCGAGAAAGAAGGTAAGGAGATCCTTACCAAAGCGGCGAAGTCTAGCCCTGAACTCAAGATTGCCATGGAGACCTGGAGAGAGATCAAGTTTGAATTTGATACTGTTGATAAGATCGACGTCGCACATAAATAAATCACAGATATCGATAAGCGGCCAATGACAGCTTGCGATATCGTACTAACATATAATTTGGAGAAACTCACATGAGTGCAATGCAAGATTACAATTCAAGTTTGAGCGATGCTGCCCAGAGTAGAAAGTTTGAAACATTTTCTTACCTTCCGCCATTGTCTAAAGAATCAACTCGTGCACAGATTCAGTACATTGTTGATAAAGGCTGGAATCCAGGTATCGAACACACTGAACCAGAAAATGCGATCAGTAATTACTGGTACATGTGGAAATTACCTATGTTTGGTGAAACTGATGTCGACGTAATTCTGGCTGAAGTGGAAGCCTGTCATAAAGCGCATCCTAAGAACCACGTGCGTTTGCTTGGTTTTGATAACTTTGCTCAGTCAGCTGGTACAGCAATGGTGATTCATCGTGGTGTCGCCATATAAAAAAGACAGGGTGAATACTCGCCCCCCCCCTGTCCAACACTACTCTGGATCAGGGGTTTTTCTTACCTAACTGAATGAGTTTCTAAAATATGGCACGACCAGATAAATACATTGGTGTTGATAATGACCTGAACGGTGGTATGACCACTATAGGCAAGATTGTTCGTGATGGCTGGGTATTTAGTCTCATCGACGAATCTGAAACCTGCGAGGGATGGAATTATTCGCGTATGGATGCATTGTTGGATAAGGTTAATAAAGAATGGGATAAGTACGGCTGCCTTGTCAGTAACTTTCCTCCCGAGCTTTTTGACCGACACCAACGCATACATACCCGGGGATTTGCACAAGCTGTAGAGGCTGGTTGGTCTGGTGATGTTGAAACAGATGACGACAAATAATAAAAGGGTGCGATAAAATTTATCAGTAACCCTAAATATTTTAATCTAATTCACAAGGTGAGAAATGCTTATGTCTATTACTGAAAATATAGTCGATGCTGAACAGTATAAAATAAAATCAGAGCCCTATTATGAGCCAGTGGGTGATGAATTATCTCTCTACGAATCTGCTTATGAAGTGCGGATGCCTATGATGATCAAAGGGCCAACAGGTTGTGGAAAATCTCGTTTTGTCGAACATATGGCATGGAAGCTTGGCAAGCCATTAATCACGGTAGCCTGTAATGAAGATATGACCGCGTCTGACCTTGTTGGTCGTTTTTTACTGGATAAGGATGGTACAAAATGGCAGGATGGTCCGCTGACAACGGCTGCACGTATTGGTGCCATTTGTTATCTGGATGAAATTGTTGAAGCACGTCAGGATACGACCGTCGTCATACATCCACTCACCGACCATCGGCGCAATTTACCGTTAGACAAAAAAGGTGAACTCATACAGGCGCATCCGGACTTTCAACTTGTCATTTCATATAACCCCGGTTATCAAAGTCTGATGAAAGATCTAAAGCAATCAACCAAGCAACGCTTCGGTGCGATGGATTTTGATTATCCTGAAGAGAAAATAGAGATAAATATTGTCGCCATGGAATCGGGTGTCGACAAGAAAATAGCTGAAAAACTGGTGTATATTGCCCAGCGTGCGCGTAATTTGAAAGGGCATGGCCTGGATGAAGGGATATCTACCCGCTTGCTCGTATATTCTGCTCAGTTGATTGCCAAGGGCGTGGCGCCTATAGCTGCTTGTACCATGACTATGGTTGCACCATTGACGGATGATCCTGATATGCGTGACACATTGAATGCTGCTGTAGAAACCTTCTTCGGTTAAATTGTATATGCTGAATATAGGCATGGTCCTGGAGATGCTGTTGATGTTTTCCAGGGAAACTATTTAAAGATGACCACATATAAATGTCCGTAAATCTCGCAGATTACGAAGAAATATTGCAAGGCGTTACTCCTGAGGTCGTCGCTGTCTTCGAGAGCACCTTTCATGAGGCCTCGCGTGTTATGTCCCCATCTGGGCTACAAACCTATGTTGATGGTGCTAAGGCGCTTTCTAATCTTGGTAAAGGATCGAACGTCGTTATATCCTATTTACAGGAAATGCCAGTCGTCGCCAAGGAATGTGGTGAAGATGTTGTCACTGACTGTATAACAGCTGCAATGAAGCTATCCTCCATGACCTCGGGCGAGGTTGTTACGCTATTATTTAACAGTATGCCATCGGCAACACGATGTCTGGGTGATGCTGAGTTATTTCGCGGTTATTTGACGCTTGTTCATCAAATAGCTTCAACCGCATCGCGTGGCGTGAGACCAATGTTGAATCATATCGATGAACTGCTTTCAAAACTGACATTGAGTGGTTTACGCAGGTGGGCTAATTTTGGCGCACAGGCCTATCGTCGCGATTACAATAATCTGACGGCATACTTTAATCTCGAATCTGCTGATAGTCGGGCAATGGTTCAAAAAGAGCGTCGTGGAGTATTATTTAATAAAACACAACGTAAGTT
>CAZYTT010000113.1:0-1377 GCA_964650235.1 uncultured Gammaproteobacteria bacterium
GTTCGAATTATAGTGCGTAGACTCCTGATTTCTACTTTTATTAAGGAGATATCTATATGGATCGATTTACTTTCTATACCACCGAGAACACAGAGTGTGAGCCCCGAGAGTTACTTGAGGGCATTTCGTCTGCCTATGATTTTTTACCGAATTTGTTCGCCTATATGGCCGAGGCCCCGAAGCCTATAGAGGCCTATCTCAGTCTGAACGCCCTATCAGAATGGCATGGCTGCTCAATGATCATTTACAACGGCCTGGCAACATATCGTCTTTCTGGCCGTCAGTGTAGAAAATGGCTGCCATTTTTGTTCCACAGCCCATCGCACATTAGGCAAGATGTATCAATTGAGACAGCAAACAGTGGATGCACTTCATACCGGCGTTGAGATAGAGGACCCAAGTGATCATGCCCTGGTTGACTATGTACGCAAGGTTGTTAGACAATGGGGTCTGATGAGTGAGGCAGATATCAAGACCTTCCTCGCCGCAGGTTTTAGCCGCCAACAGCTTCTGGAAGTGGTGTTGATTGTCTCAACCAAGATATTATCAAATTATATCAATCATATAACAATACTTGAGCCGAACAGGTATCTGTTAGCAATGTTATAGACTGGATAACTGAATGGCTGCGACAGGCCACACCTGGTCGCTGCTATTTAGTCAGAGATAGGCCCATCACGTTTGGTTTTCTCAGCAAGCCGTATACCTGCTGGCATCAGTGCTGGCCTGCCATCAAATCTTGCATAGATACTATGAAAAGATTCAGTGTCGCTTTATGGGTTAAACCAGTCTGTCAGTTAAGTGCACCGAGGGTATCAACTGTTCGTTTCATTTATCCTTCGTTACATTTGAAGCCATTCGGGTTGTAACAGGTGTCGATGTCGAGGTAGCGTTGTATACTGTTTTTATTTCACTTTCGAAAACAATCGATACTTGAACAGGTAATACAGTGCTAATGGATAAGAATCCCAGATCTATCATCTCAGAATTTTTTGAACTCGAGTCGGCCAGTGGGATCATGCTTTTTTTAGCCGCGGTGCTGGCACTAATATTTGCCAATAGCGCGCTGGAACCGGTCTATATGTATCTGCTGGAAACCCCCTTAGAAGTCAGTCTTGGTGATTTCGCCATTGATAAGCCCTTGCTGTTATGGATTAACGATGGCCTGATGGCGGTGTTCTTTTTTGTTGTTGGGCTGGAGCTTAAACGGGAAATACTTGAGGGCGAGCTGTCGGATAAAAATTCAATCATCCTGCCCGGCATAGGTGCACTGGGTGGCATGGTGGTGCCAGCGATTATCTATACCCTGTTTAACTACGATAACCCGAATGCGTTACAGGGCTGGGCGATACCTGCCGCAACGGATATTGCCTTTGC
>CAZYTT010000113.1:1477-5979 GCA_964650235.1 uncultured Gammaproteobacteria bacterium
TCAATCCATATTTTTCTCCTCTCAAGCATCTGGAACATAAGCTTCATGCACCCGTTGCTTTTTATATCCTTCCGATTTTTGCATTTGCCAATGCCGGTATTAATCTAACCGGTATCGGATTAAAGGAAGTTATGAACGATATCCCCTTCGGTATTGCCTGTGGTTTGTTTATTGGCAAACAATTAGGTGTCTTCGGGGTCTGTGCCCTGGCGATCAAGTTAAAAATGGCTAGCCTGCCAAAAAATATGTCATGGATGTCCCTGTATGGTACGGCGGCCTTATGTGGTATCGGTTTTACAATGAGTCTGTTTATCGGCTCACTTGCCTTTGAAGGTTCGGGCATTGATCAGAGTTTTCATGAACGGCTTGGTATCCTGCTGGGTTCCTTCGTCTCAGGCATACTTGGTTATCTGGTGTTACGCGCCTCGCTAAAGCCACGACAACCCGAACGTGAAGTTGTTGATGTCGGTGCTGGCTCAAGTCTGTAGACGTTAAGTGCACGGTAGTGAAAACAAGGCAGATTTAAAATGAGCAGTAATTGCAAGCGGTTGCATCTGATCTGAATTCTAAATAGAGATGGTTAAGGCATGGCCAGATTATACATAACACTTTTTTCACTCCTTGCCATGATGCCGATGTATTCGGCTGCAACCGAGTCACACCAATGGATTGCCGGCTGGCAGGCAACTAGTACACTCAATGTCGCCCGGGCCGGCGCCGCTGTCATTAAACACAATCAAATGATTTATGTCCTGGGTGGCGTTGATGGCCATGATTTCCTGCGCAGTGTTGAATATAGTCTGATAAACCCTGATGGTAGCCTGCAACCCTGGCGTTTTACCCATGCGCTGAATGAAGCACGTGGATTTTTTGATGCGGCTATTATTGATAATATTCTCTATGTCGTTGGCGGTGGCAACGGACCCAACGGAAAACATTTACTCCGTTCTATCGAGCGTGCCTTAATCAACCCGGATGGCTCGTTAGGTCACTGGGAAACACAGTTATCTACGCTGAAGTTACCGCGCCGATGTGTAAAGCTTATGGCTTATGAAAAACGGCTATTTGCCTTGGGTGGATTTGGTGGCACATTGCTCGATAGTGTTGAAAGCGCAGCAATGATGCCCGACGGAACACTGGGGCCGTGGCAGATCGAACAACGCCAAATGACGATGCCGCGTTATGTTAACACCGCCAAACACATCGATGACCACGCCATTGTTATAGGTGGTCATCGCGAACAGGGTGGGGTTGGACTCCGGGCCGTAGAGACTGCCCGCCTGGATAAACAGGGTATCGCCACGAACTGGCAATCAGATGCCGCATTAAATATCGGCCGTTATGCCCTGTCCTCGGCCACGGATGGTAATAACCTGTGGGCCATTGGCGGCCTTGATGGCGCTATCTATAGTGATCAGATTGAAAAGACCCGCTATGACAGGAATAGCCAACGACTCATGCCATGGCAGGAAACAACTTCATTATCATCACCGCGGGCCAACTTCGGTGCGGTGGTAGATAACGGCTTTATCTATATCATCGGTGGTACTAACCGCGATGGCTATTATAAAACGGTAGAGTTTGCCCATATTAATGATCAAGGCGATCCCGGTTTTTACGGCAGTTGGGCACAGGCTGAACAGTATGCATCACGCAAGGCACTGACACGACATACCGAGTTACCGAATAGTGGTCAGGTTGTTGAAGTCATCCAGACGACATCCTATAGCTACCTCAAGGTTATGGGTGAGGGTGGGGCACGTTGGCTGGCTGCACCCCTAGGTGATTATGCACCTGATGACACAATCTATTTTAGTCGTGGCCTGACCATGACAAATTTCTACAGTCGTTCACTGGGGCGACAATTTGATCAGATCCTGTTTGTTGAACAGGCTGAAAAAGCAAAACAGGATTAACAGTGTCGGTGGGCCAGTATAGTGAATAAATAAACGCGGTCATGAGCAATGCTATGGATAACAGTGACACAGACATGAACCTGTCCCGTTTTGTCGGCGCACAACAGGCCCATTATGCGCAGGTACTGACAGAATGCAGGCAGGGAAAAAACGGACACACTGGATGTGGTATATATTTCCGCAGATCAGGGGACTGGGCCCCAGTCCCACTGCTGAATATTATGCCATCAGGGATCAGGCCGAGACCCAGGCATATTTGTCCCACCCACTGCTAGGCAAGCGATTGCATGAATGTATTAGTAACCTGCTACAGCTTACGGTTAATAGTGCTGATGACATCTTTCCCTATCCGGACAATCTCAAGTTCTGTTCATCAATGACGTTGTTTGAGTATTGTGCCACGGATAAAACAGACTATAAAAGAGCCATCGACGCACTGTGCAACGGCCACCGAGATGAAAAGACACTGGCTCTCGTTCAGTTAAAACATAAAACATATTTACAGCAAAGGATGCATCACCATGACTATTGACCTTACCCTGGAACAGGCCCGGGTGCTGGGCTGCCTGATCGAAAAAGAAATGGCGACACCGGACTACTACCCGATGACCCTGAATGGACTGACGGCAGCATGTAATCAGAAATCCAATCGTGATCCTGTGCTTAAATTAACTGAGCCGGAGGTGCAGGCAGCCCTCGATTTTCTAATTAAAGAAAACCTGGCCGGACAGCGCAGCGACTTTAGTGCCCGCGTGCCCAAGTATGGCCATCGTCTCACCGGTACCGTGTCACGACCCAGTGTCTTTAGTAAGATTGAACTGGCCATCGTGGCAGAACTGCTCGTTCGCGGTCCCCAGACACCGGGGGAATTACGTACCCGGGTACCACGTATGCATCCTATCGAGGGGCTTGATCAAATCAACGAACTGCTGCTCGAACTGGCAACCCGTGAAACCCCCATCGTTAAGGAGCTAGCCCGCCAGCTAGGTCGACGTGAGGCACGTTTCACCTGTCTGTGGCTAGCATTCGATGAGACCTCAGAGCCAGTGACTGGTCATACATATGAACAGCCTGCGTCAGCAGATGTTGTGGCACGAATGAGTGCACTGGAGTCGAGGGTTGAAGCGCTGGAAGGTGTGATTGCCAATGTAATGGCTACTCGCGAATAGAATTTATCTATATTCAAAACGCCCATACTATAAATCCGACTAAGGTCATGGCATCCATCGGCCGTTGGTTATAGACAACACTCAGCATGTAAACCGACTAGCAAGGGAGGGTGGCGACATGAAAAGACTGCATATGGCAATATCGACTGATGCCATTGAAGAGACCATAGAAGACTATAGTCAGCGGCTGCAATGTCGACCCTGCGTCGTTGTTCCCGGCGAATATGCCCTGTGGCGCACCGATATCCTCAATCTGTCAGTACGCAAGGATGACGCCTGTATGCCTGGAGAACTACGTCACCTGGGCTGGGAAGACCCAGCCATCGATAAATTTTCTATTGACCGGGATATTAACGGTATAATCTGGGAACACTTCACGGCCCAACAACAGGCTGATGAGATTGAGGCCGTCTGGCCGGGTATGGGATATCAACCGAAATAGAATCACGAACAGGCCTGTCACTGTGACTGACAGTGTCAAATGTTCCAGCGTCTGTCTGGACTCATTCTAATTTCGCCTTTTACGTTTAGTTATACGCCAATAATCATCTGTATTTAGTGCCTAAATTTGACCTTTTGAAGAGACGCAAGGTAAGCTATCGTGATAGCTACGGCAAGATGGTCAGGTGCACTGTTTGACCCCGATTTTTTCCAGGAGGAACAGATGTTTATACCAAAACCGAACGACGGGTTATCGAGCGGGTCTGGAATCAACCAGTGCTATGACAAGCCCACTCAGGCTTATGTGTTTCAGATTATCAAAATAGCACAATCAAAACATCATCTCACCGAGATAGACAGTGACAGCGTATATCAGATAACAGAGTCGCTGTCTATTTAACTGTTATAAGTACTTCTAAATCTGTGCGAATGAGTAAATACAAAAAGAGATTAATACTATTACTCACTGTCCATGTCGTAATTACCATATTTCATAAATACTATGAAACGCTTTATTTGCATTAGAATCCTTTCCATTGTTCAAACTTGACATTTTATCTTGGATTAACATTTGGTTTTTTTGTAATTGGATACGCATTCTTCCTGTCCTCCCCGAATTGCGGTGCGAGGCAAGTTTTTAGAGGTTGGAAAATAACTGATTTAAGATGACCCAAAGATGAATGTTAAAAGTGTGGAGCAGAACTTGAATAATACTTATAACAAGGCGCTGCAGACGGACGCTAAACTAGCATCACTTTAGTGGACACCATTAAGCACATAGCTTTTCATAATTCACCGGTGATTGGTATTTCTACGATGAATCCGTAGAAAGGGTGACGTAATGATTTGTTAAGCGGAGAGTGGAAAGGTTATAGGTCATCCCGCATAAATCAACAATATAGAGTTGTTTATACGGTTGAGAAGGATAGAATTCTCTTAGAAGTTGTGTAAGCGTTACACCTCACGATTATCGGAG
>CAZYTT010000114.1:0-5946 GCA_964650235.1 uncultured Gammaproteobacteria bacterium
ATAAATAACTGTATATTTAAGTAATAGTTATCGTAGCTTCGGTGATTATATTTAGAGTTAATGCAAATAAAATTTAGTCAGTTAAATTTTATTTGCATTGGACGCCGTGGTCAGATAAAAAATATCAATAGGTTTAGGGCTGGTGTAAGTCAAGTTACAAAATATCTATGAGTTTAGACCTTTTAAGTGATCGTTATAACTAGAAATTAAGTATTCCACCAAAAAACAGCTATGCTTGGTTGTCTTCATCTTAAAATTGACAGAAAATATTTTTTAATAGGCAATTATTTTATAGAAATTGTAAAATTATCAAAGTGTTAAAGTAACAAGGGTTGGAATATGGAGAAAATGTACGTGATAGCGGGAATGCCGCGATCAGGTTCTATGTGGACCTATAATGTCCTGCGTGATGTCTTTGCGGTTGCCGCCTATGACGTATTGCCTCGTTATGTCCCTGAAAATAATAAAGAAAAGACTCGAATTTTTCGAGAGGAGGCGATGCAGGATCATGTGCCAGAACATGTCTATGTACTCAAGACCCATCTGTATCTCAATCTAGACATGCCCAGGGCCTATTTTTTTACCACGATCAGGGACGTGAGGGATGCCTTGATGTCATGGATGCGTTTCATGAATGCTGACTTTGAGCTTGCTCTTCAGGCTGCAGAGGGGATGACGAGAAATTGCGATCATTATCTCGCATGTCCCGAAGGTAAGCACACTCGATTGAGATATACCGATATGCTCAATAAACCTGCCGATGTGCTGGCCTTCATGTGCCAGCACATCGGCCTGGCGATAAAAGCCGAGGATATTAAGACTATTGTCGATCGGCACTCGAAGAAAAATGTCGCCAGGCGAATTGCTGCCAAAGAATCAAGTTATAAGGCCAGTCTGGAAGAGGGGCAGCAGATGGCTGATATGACGACCGTCGAAAGTTATAATGGGGCTGTCAGGCTCTATGATAAATTGACAGGCTTTCAATCGGGCCATGTCTCCAGCTATAAGGACGGTGACTGGCAGACCCTGTTGTCCGCTCAACAGATTGATTTAATGCATCAGCGACTGGGTAGCTGGTTGGAGCGCAACGGTTTTTTGCTATCACCCTGACCGTCTAGGCTTAGTCTGAATTAAGTATAGCGTTCATTCCAGTAACGGGCGATGGTATTTGGCACTGTTATCTCTATCATGATGGGCAGATGATCAGACTGACTGGATGGCAGTACTTCGATGTAATTCACCCCAATCTCAGCCGAGACCAGGATATGATCTATATTATGTATCGGTTGCCAGCTGGGATAGGTGTGCAGGCCTTCAGCAGGTTCGCACAGATGTGTTTTATGTAACAGAGTCTCCATCTCATCACTTTGAGTGGTGCAATTAAAGTCACCCATTATAATGATATGCTGATTGGCATTGATCAGGTCGGTTATATAATCAAGTTGCCGCATACGGGCACGTTTCCCCAGGCCGAGATGGACCAGCAACAGCACCAAAGGGGCCTGGGCCGGACCAAATCGAACTTCGAGCACCCCACGCCCTGGGACCAGACCGGGTAATTTATGGTCGACCACATGGTGGGCCCGGTAGCGACTCAACAGGCCATTGCTATGTTGGGCTAGTCGGCCCAGATTACGATTGATCTGGTTGTACCAGAATGGAAAACGGCTGCGTATGGCCAGGTATTCTATCTGATTGATAAAATTACTACGAAAACTCCCTGAGTCTACTTCCTGTAAGGCTACGATATCAAAATCATGAATTGCCTGTGCAATTTGATCGAGATTTTTCATCCGCTGGTTATAGGGCAGAAAATGCTTCCAGCTATGAGTTACATAATGGCGATAGCGTGTCGTATTAATACCTACCTGGATGTTATAACTCAATAAGCGCAGGGTGTTGAAATTCGCCAGTGTGTCTTCATCTGATGGCATAGCTTTAGACTGCTGAATGTCCTTGTCCTGTTGTAAGACACCTAGATCTGACACACCATTTCTCCAAGTTTCTCGGTGAGCTTGAGATTTTCCTGGTAGTCGACCGGGCAATCTATAATACAGACTGTATTAGTAGCGATGGCCCGCTTTATAGTTGGGAGTAGTTCTTCTGTCCGCGAGATACGATAGCCTATGGCGCCAAAAGATTCGGCATAGGAGACAAAATCCGGGTTGTTAAAATGAACATTATTACTGCGGCCGTAGGTATTGAGTTGTTTCCACTCAATCAGGCCATAGCCATTATCATTCCAGATCAGGATAATAAATCCGAGATTCAGTCTCAGCGCGGTCTCGATCTCTTGAGAGTTCATCAGGAAACCGGCATCACCAGTGACCGCAATGACTGTCTTGTTGGGAAAGGCCAGTTTGGCGGCAATGGCACCCGGTACCGCAATACCCATACTGGCGAAGCCATTGGATATAATGCAGGTATTGGGTTCCTCGCACCTGAACATGCGCGCCATCCAGAGTTTGTGGGCACCGACATCACAGATGGCGATATCATCTTTATTCAATGCGGTACGCAGGTCCCATATGATTTTCTGGGGTTTTACCGGAAAGCTTAGGTCTTCGGCATGTTGATCCATCTCCTCTATCAATGCATGCCTTAATGGTCGCATACGCTCTCCGGTATGGGGTATGGTTTGTTGCATGATATGGGTCAGGCTGTAACGTATATCGCCAATGACATCGACCTGAGGGATGTAGCAGGCATCTACCTCGGCTGCTGTTAAATCGATATGGATAATGCTGCGGTCACGAGTTGGATGCCATAGATGGGGGTGGTATTCAACCAGATCATAACCGACGCAGATTATGACATCAGCACTGGAAAAACCAACATTGATATAGTCGGCTGTTTGTAACCCTACAGTCCCAAGGGCATTCGGATGTCCAAAGGGGATGACGCCCTTGGCCATAAAGGTGTTGGCAACTGGTATATTTAACTGTCTGGCAAATTCGGCCAGTGCTTCCCAGGCCCTGGAACGAATAACTCCATTGCCTGCCAGAATAATGGGCAACCTGGCCGATGAGATAATCCCAGCTGCTTCAGCAATGCTCTCAACGGCGGCAAGTGGCGCAAGATAGGGGCGGGCCTCCAGCGGGGCAGCGGTATATGCCATGGAGGCAATGTTTTCAGGAAATTCGATGAAACAAGCGCCGGATTTGTCCATCTGGGCATGTTTGAAGGCCTTGCGCACAACCTCTGGGATAATATCGGGTAGTAAGACCTGGGATGAATATTTTGTGATTGGCGTGAACAGTGCCTGTAGGTCCAGTACCTGATGTGACTCTTTATGTAGTCGATCGGTGGCGGCCTGACCGGCTATAGCGACCAGGGGGGCGTGATCCATATTGGCATCAGCAACAGGTGTAATGAGGTTAGTTGCGCCAGGGCCTAATGTTGATAAACAGACCCCGGCACGACCGGTCAGTCGGCCATAGACGTCGGCCATAAAGCCAGCACCCTGTTCATGGCGGGTTGTGATGAACTGGATGCTGGATTCCGCCAGGGCATCCATTACGGCCAGGTTTTCCTCGCCGGGAATGCCAAATATATACTCCACTCCCTCATTTTCGAGGCAGCGTAAGAACAGCATAGATGCATTTGGCGTGGTCACAGTCTGTGAGCCTAGTCAGTATCAGTTGGCAGTTGATTCCTTTTTAACCAGATAATCTATCACCTTAATCAGGTTGTTAAAACCTTTAGCCTCGGCTGGCCCGGTTACATATTTGCCATTGACGACAACCGATGGTGTCCCTGAGATCCGGTAGCGACGTGTCATCTGGTTTGCGCGACGGACTTTACTATCGACAGTGAATGAATGAAAGGTATCTTGGAACTGTTTATTGCTAACACCGTATTCCTGAAAGAATTCCATTAACGCATCTTCAGAGAATAGGCGACGCTTTTCAACATGAATGGCATCGAATAGTGGCATATGAATTTTATCGAGAATCCCAAGGGTCTCGGCGGTATAGAAGGCGCGGGCATGCAGGCTCCATTCTTGGCGCAGTATCGCAGGCATACGTACATATTCAACGTTATCGGGTTTTGTCTTTAACCACTCTTCAATGTAGGGTTGAAATTTGTGACAATGGGGACAGCCATACCAGAACAGTTCGACAACCTCGATTTTGTTTTCGTCCATTGTTGGCTGTGCCTGTGGTAACAACTTGTAGCTTTCACCTTCCTGAAAACTAACGGCAAAGCAGGAGCTTAGGGGTAGTAATAACAAAACTGACAACAAAAAATGTCTCATTATCGTATTTCCTCACGGGTGACAAATGGGTTTATCGCGACATATTATCGCATTTTTGATCCTGTATGCTCGCTGAATACAAATTAATTTGTTTGGCTGGCCTGTGGGGTCAGGCTTGTATAGAATAGCGGCTGATAGTCGCTTCAGCTCAGGAGAAGTTTTATGACCATAGATAGTTCAGATTTGACCAAATTTTTAAGTCAGCAATATCTATGTGAATCGTTAACGATTGCCGAAGTTCAGAGGCTGCTGGAATATACTGAATTTGTTACCTTCGCCAAGGGCGAGGTGATATCTGATATAGGCGAAGTTGGTGATGCCCTGTATTTTGTCATTCAGGGTGAGGCAGCGCTCCTTTATGAAGAAAATGACCGTGAGACAGAAATAGGCCTGATGCCTGTGGGAGAATTAATGGGCGAGATGTCTTTTTTTGACCGTCAGCCCCGATTATTGCGTATGCGTGCCAAGGCCAATGATACCCAGCTATTAAAGCTTTCCCGGATTATGTATGACCGTTTGCGGGTTGAACACCCTTATATTGCGGTAAATCTGCTTGAGCACGCCATTATCAGCCTGGATCACCTAGTGCGTCGGGTAAGCCAGGATGAGATGAACCTGACGCGGTTTATATTTGGTAAAGGGAAACGTTGATTAGCTGGGCAGTAAGTCCAGGGTCAGGCCTGAATCCAGGCTGATTATCTAATATGAATAAATTCTATCGCCGGGCGCAGTTTGTCAAAGGTGTTACTAACCTGTCCCAGATGTCTGATGATGTAGGTGTCGAGGTCGCCTTTGCTGGACGGTCTAATGCCGGAAAATCAAGCGCCCTCAATACCATAACTGATCAACGGTCACTTGCCAGGACCAGCAAAACGCCCGGTCGTACCCAGCAAATAAATTTTTTCGGTCTTGATGAGTCTCATTTCCTCGTTGATCTCCCAGGTTATGGCTATGCCAAGGTGCCACCCAGGGTGAGTCAGCGATGGCATCAGGAGATCGGTCGGTATCTGCAAAATCGACAGAGTCTAAAGGGTGTCGTGATCGTTATGGATTGTCGCCATCCTCTGCGGGAGTTTGATTGTCAGTTACTGGACTGGTGCTTTGAGGCCCAGCTGCCAACGCATATTTTATTATCCAAGGCGGATAAATTGAGTCGTGGAGCGGCAACGGCGGCCCTGCAACAGGTGTGGCGCGAATTAAGCCGGGCTTACCCTGAAAATTATGAACCCACTGTACAGTTATTCTCCTCTCTTCATAAGACCGGGCTGGAAGAGGTTTATCATTGTCTTAATGACTGGATGTTGTCACCTGAGGTGTAGTGGGGCTGTGCTAAGAAGCCCCGGCATGAGAGTGTGGGGTTGCCGGGGCTGAGCAAGAGGCCTGACTTGGGGTCGCCTGGCCGCGTTATGCCTGCCTAAGGGAAGTTTGAGCAGGCAGTTTCTGCGTTATTCTGCAGTAATTATTAGGACAGCATTGGATGTGAAAAGTTCGAAAATAATTTCGGAGTCATATAAAGTAAAAACCCCCGATCAGGGTCGTGATCGGGGGTTTAGTTTCAAACGGCTAGGGAACCGTTTTTGAATCATAGACCCTGTTAGGGGCAGGGCATGTAAGCGATTATGTTTATAGGACTATGATTGTTGCTCAAAGTTCAATTTATTAATGTAACTTTAAGTTATTGCTAATTA
>CAZYTT010000115.1:0-1483 GCA_964650235.1 uncultured Gammaproteobacteria bacterium
TTTTGACAGGGAGGTCATAAAATCAATCACGAGGTAGCGGCACTAATGTTTGATTTAATAGTTGATTTATTTTAGGCAAGCGAATACAATTGCCGGTTTTCGCGGGCTTGCTGTTTCCGTATTTTAGGAGTTAAAGATGGCGCGTATAGCGGGTATCAACATCCCAGTTCAAAAGCATACTGTCATAGCATTGACATCAATCTATGGCATTGGTTTAAAGCGTTCACAAGAAATTTGTGCAGCTGCAAATATTGCTGAAGATACAAAAATTAAAGATCTTACAGAGGCTGAACTGGATGCATTGCGTACAGAGGTCGGTAAGTTCACAGTTGAGGGTGATCTACGTCGCGATATCACATTAAATATCAAACGTATGATGGATCTCGGTTGCTACCGTGGCCTGAGACACCGTCGTGGTTTACCAGTACATGGACAACGCACGAAGACTAATGCCAGGACTCGTAAAGGTCCGCGTAAACCGATTAAACGTTAATTTATCCATTTAAGTATTTAAAGAGTAGTCAATTATGGCAAAAGCGAGTACACGTGTTCGTAAACGCGTAAAAAAGAATGTCGTTGATGGCATTGCTTTTATTCATGCGTCGTTTAACAACACTATTGTTACTATTACGGATATGCAGGGAAATACACTGTCATGGGCATCTGCGGGTGGTTCAGGCTTTCGTGGTTCACGTAAAAGCACACCTTATGCAGCACAGATTGCTGCAGAACGTGCGGGTTCCATAGTCAAGGATTTTGGTATGAAGAATATGGATGTCAAGGTAAAGGGCCCTGGACCTGGCCGTGATTCAGCCATACGTGCTTTGCATACTGCTGGATTTAAGATTAATTGTATTACAGATGTGACACCGGTTCCGCATAATGGATGCAGACCACCGAAGAAACGTCGTGTCTGACAAGCTAGTATAGAGGATTAGCGTGGCTAAATATATTGGAGCAAAATGTCGGCAGTGCCGTCGTGAAGGCGAAAAACTTTTCCTGAAAGGTGAAAAGTGTTTCACGTCAAAGTGCGCTATTGAGAATCGGGCTTTCCCGCCTGGGCAGCATGGTAAGCGTCGTACACGCTTAACTGACTACGCAACCCAGTTGCGCGAGAAGCAGAAGGTACGTCGTATCTACGGCATCCTGGAAGATCAGTTCCGTCTTTATTATAAAGAGGCGGATCGTCGCAAGGGATCAACCGGTGAGAATCTGCTACAGTTGTTAGAGCGTCGTCTGGATAACGTGGCCTATCGCATGGGTTTAGGTAGTTCACGCAGTGAAGCGCGCCAGCTTGTAAGACACAATGCCGTAACCGTTAATGACAGCAAGGTCAATATTCCTAGCTACCAGGTCAAGGCCGGTGACGTGATATCTGTTTCTGAAAAGGCCAAAAACCAATTGCGTATCAAGGCGGCTGTAGAGCTAGCTGAGCAACAGGGTTTTAGTGAATGGATTGAAATGGACACTAAGAAGTTGACAG
>CAZYTT010000115.1:1583-5852 GCA_964650235.1 uncultured Gammaproteobacteria bacterium
GCTGAGCAACAGGGTTTTAGTGAATGGATTGAAATGGACACTAAGAAGTTGACAGGTACTTTCAAGACTATCCCTGAGCGCAGTGAACTGCCAGCAGAGATTAATGAGCACTTGATTGTTGAGTTGTATTCTAAGTAACAGGTACGACACAGCGTATAACGCGCTAGCTGAAATAATTTCAACGTTGAACGTTATGTCCAACCGGAGAGAGGACTGATATGTCAGGCTCAATTGCCGAATTTTTGAAACCACGAGTAGTCGATGTACAGAGTAAGAACGAGTACAGCGCCAGGATTACTCTTGAACCACTAGAGCGTGGTTTTGGTCACACACTAGGTAACGCACTGCGCCGAGTTTTATTGTCATCTATACCAGGGTGCGCTGTTACTGAAGTTGAAATCGAAGGTGTATTACACGAGTATGCTTCTCTGGAAGGTGTGCAGGAAGATGTTATTAACATCATGCTGAATCTGAAAGGTCTTTCAGTCCGTATGGAAGGTCGTACAGAAGCAACTTTAACACTAAAGAAGAAGGGTGCTGGTCCTGTTTATGCGAAAGACATCGAGCAGGTCAGTGATATTGAAATAATCAATCCTGATCATGTTATCGCTAATCTTACGGCGGCAGGTGAGCTCAATATGACCATGAAGGTTGAGCTAGGCCGTGGTTATCAGGCCGCTAATACACGTGTTGATCTGGAAGAAAATCGTCCAATTGGCCGTTTGCTGCTGGATGCTTCATTTTCACCGATCCGTCGTGTTGCCTATGTGGTTGACGCTGCTCGAGTTGAGCAACGTACTAACCTGGACAAGCTGATTATCGACCTGGAGAGCAATGGTAGCATAGATCCAGAAGAGACAATCCGTCGTGCAGCTACAATCCTCAAGGACCAGTTATCAATTTTTGTTGACCTGGAGACGACCATCGAAGAGCAACCCGTTCAACGTGAAGACGAGGTGGATCCGGTGTTATTACGTCCTGTCGATGACCTTGAGCTGACAGTGCGTTCAGCCAATTGTCTGAAGGCTGAGAACATCTTCTACATTGGTGACCTGATTCAGCGTACTGAAGTAGAATTATTAAAAACACCAAATCTGGGTAAGAAGTCCCTGACTGAAATCAAGGATATTCTGGCAACACACGGATTATCATTAGGCATGCGTCTGGAGAACTGGCCACCTGCCAGTCTGGCGGACAAAAAATCGATTGAAGAAGCTGTCTGATAGCTAAAAGACAGTGTTGAAGGAAGTTAACTATGCGACATCGTAAAAGTGGTAGAAAATTAAATCGTAACAGCAGTCATCGTAAGGCTATGTTCCAGAATATGGCTGTGTCTCTGATGAATCATGAGGTTATCCGTACGACTGTACCTAAGGCAAAAGAACTACGCCGTGTGGTAGAGCCATTGATTACTTTGTCAAAGGATGACAGTGTTGCTAAGCGTCGTCTGGCCTTTTCCCGCCTGCGCGATCGCGATATCGTAACCAAACTGTTCAATGAGCTGGGGCCACGATATAAATCACGTGCTGGTGGTTATACCCGCATACTGAAGTGCGGTTATCGCACCGGTGACCAGGCTCCAATGGCCATAGTCGAGCTGGTCGACAGACCGGTCGTCGGTGAAGTTGTCGCCGAATAAGTGATACATTACTGTCAGATAAAAACCGGGGTAACCCGGTTTTTTATTGCCTGCAATCCACGAATCAGGGCAATATTATCAGCACCTTCAATTGAGTGTGAGCTTTACATCGGATGATCGTATTGTTTACTGATTTTGGTCTGCATGGCCCTTATCTTGGTCAGGTAAGGGCTGTTCTGGCCCAGCAGGCACCGAAGCATCCAGTTATCGACCTGTTTGCCGATGCACCGGTTTTTAATATTAGTTGTGCGGCTTATCTACTCGCAGCCTATAGCCCCGGTTTTCCTCCAGGGACCGTTTTTTGTGCAATTGTCGACCCCGGTGTGGGGAGTGATCAGCGTGAGCCGGTTGTCGTACAGGCCAGTGGTTACTGGTTTGTCGGCCCGGATAATGGCCTGTTTGCACCGGTTGTTGCAACCGACCCTGCTGCCCTGTGCTGGCGCGTAGACTGGCAACCACAACAGTACTCCGCCACCTTTCATGGTCGTGACATCTTTGCCCCGGTGGCGGCCATGCTGGCTAACGGCGAACCGCCGCCGGGTAATTCGTACCCGCAGGCCAGATCACTCAATAACGACTGGCCGGTTGATTATGAGGCGGTGATCTATTGTGATCACTTTGGCAATGCCATGACTGGAATCCGCGCTGTCATATTGTCCGATGATGATGTGGTTGAGATCGGTGCTTATCAGTTTCGTTATGCCCGTACCTATAATGATGTCGCCGTCGGCGATGGCTTCTGGTACCGTAATGCCAATGGTCTGGTTGAGATCGCTATTAACCAGGGCAATGCCGCACAGCACTACGGCCTAAAGCCAGGTGTTGCGGTAAATATTGTACGACGCTGAATTGGACAACTGATTATATGGAACTGCTTAGTCGCTGGTATCGCAAATATTTTTCTGACCCTGAAGGGATTATCCTGGCCGTGTTACTGTTGTTGGGGTTCGCTGTAATTATCTTTCTCGGTGACATGCTGGCCCCGGTACTTGCCAGCGTCATTATTGCCTACATGCTCGATGGTCTGGTCGCCTGGCTAGTGCGTCATAATGTTGGGCGATCGACCGCTGTATTGCTGGTGTTTATCCCTTTTGTTGTCATTAGTCTGTTTATGATTCTGGGGCTGTTTCCGTTGCTGGTTGGGCAGATAACCCAGCTGGTCCAGGAGCTGCCAACGATGATTAGTAGTGGTCAGGCCCGCCTTCATCGACTGCCTGAGTTATATCCCCAGCTGATTAATGATGCTCAGGTAAATGATTTGATGGCAACGATACGTCGCTCCGTCACAGACCTGGGGCAGAATGTTGTGTCACTGTCGCTGGCATCGTTAACCGGTTTTTTTACTATGGTTGTCTATATAATCCTGGTGCCGGTACTGGTGTTTTTCTTTCTTAAGGACAAGGACAAGATTATTAGCTGGGCGGCTGAATATCTGCCTAGAGAACGGGCCCTGGCGGCCCAGGTCAGTGTTGAGATGAATCAGCAGATTGCTAACTATATCCGCGGCAAGATGACGGAGATAATTGTTGTCGGAGTCGTATCGTATATCGTCTTTGCTGTTATGGGACTGCATTATGCCATGCTGCTTGGTGCACTGGTCGGGCTATCTGTGGTTATCCCCTATATCGGTGCGGCGGCTGTTACCCTGCCGGTGGCGATCATCGCCTATTTCCAGTGGGGGCTGGAGGCCCAGTTTGCCTATTTGATGATTGCCTACGGTATTATCCAGGCCCTAGACGGTAATCTGCTGGTGCCCTGGCTGTTCTCTGAGGCGGTTAATCTACACCCGGTAGCAATCATTATTGCGGTCCTGGTATTTGGTGGTTTCTGGGGTGTCTGGGGAGTGTTCTTTGCCATCCCGCTTGCAACTCTGGTCAAGGCCGTTCTCAATGCCTGGCCACGTCGGGATGACGATGATGTGATCGACCAACCCTAATCATCAGAACAGCAAACAACCGCCTGAGTATATCTGCCCGACCATCGTGATGTAATTTCGACAGTGTATCAGGGAGCACGATTTAGTGCAGCGGGGTCTGGGACCTAGTGGCTGGTGGGAACTGGGGTATAGATGGTCTAATCCTATCCTGAGTCTGGTGTGATAGTGGCTGCACCAGACACCCTGTCAAACATCAGCGTGAATTCACAGTATTCAGTGATCGTATCGATGGGTGTCGGATCATCGGCACAACTACAACCGGCAATGATACCACTAAAGGAAACCCCCAGGCGGATAATGCGCTCATGCTGATTGTCCCGATGACCAAGGATCATAATTGTCAGGGGTTCGTTACTGATAGCGCTAGACTGCCGCAGGCACTGTTGTAGCGGCAGGCTGTCAAATGGTAGTGCTGCGATTTCCTGTTTGAGTGTGGCAGCAAAGGTCGATGTGTCGAGCGCGCGTAGGCTGTTGGGTAAATAAAGAGTATCTGTGTCCATGATGTCGATTGTCTAATTGCTGACCGGGCCCTGATCAAGGCCATATTAATGACCGGTTGTACAGTTATCAGTGTAAACTTGGTTGATCTGGTGGCCAAGTTTTGGGAAAAGGAGGCGGTACGTCAAAAAATGACGATAGGAGCGAGTGAATGCTAGGTATCGGATTTAGGTGTTAAAATAATACGTTAAGCTAT
>CAZYTT010000116.1:0-5784 GCA_964650235.1 uncultured Gammaproteobacteria bacterium
CAGAAATTCAGGTGGATTTGGTTTTCCATTAAAGATTTTTTGTTTCCCTATAATTGAGTACGGTTTGTAGTAGATTATAGATGTCACAAATAATTGTCTCAGGAAAATGTATTAGAGTGTGCCCTGCGCTTGTTATGACTCCAGACATACTGCTTAACATTTAACAGCATCTGCTCGGTAATGTAGTATAGTGCGAATAGAAGTCAGTTAATATTTTAAGGGTACGATTTGTTACTGTTTTTTTAATTAGTTATTTCAACTGCCAGACATTTTCTAGTGCCTGACATTGCCCCTTCAGTCCCCCCTCTACATTTGTACTTTCTAATAATGTAATATTGTAACTCTCTTGGTAGTGAGTATTGATTTCATCGGTGCTGATAGAGAAGGGCGGTCCGGCCATCTCATTTTGATCATAGTCAAAACTGATCAGTAGTTGTGGCGCCCGGTTGGTTAAAGCAATCAACAGCGCCGTATATTTGTGACGCATCGCTTCCGGCAGAGCTACCAGTGCCGCACGGTCATAGATTGCATCGATCTGACCAAGTATCGTAGAGGTTAACTGGAAGACATCACCAACAAAGATATCAATATTGTCCGCCTGGTAATTGGTAAAGGTGCCAATGGTATTGATCTCAGGCTGTACGCCCAGTTCAGCAAATAACTGATCGATTGCGATAGGGCTCAGTTCGGCACCAACGACGCGGTAACCATGGGCGAGCAACCAGCCTATATCAAGGGTCTTGCCGCAGAGTGGTAACAGGATACGGCTATTTGTAGCTAAAGATAGCGTGTTAAAGTGCTTAACCAGTAGTGGGTTGGCTTTAGGTGTATGAAAACCAATCTCATTATCATTCCACTTCTTATGCCAGAAATTGGCTTCCATATAAACTCCTCAAAGGTTAGCTGTATTGGCAGTCATTGTATCATTATGTCCGATCCGTTGAGTAAGCAGGCATGATGCCGGGATGCAATTTCTCCCGTTTATTTTTGTTACACTTCATGAATGGTTAAAATGAATTTCAGCGTTACTATTGCAGATATACCCGTTCAGGTTGTGCGTAAAAATATAAAATCCATTCGTCTGGCGGTGAAGTCACCGCTGGGTGACGTAAGACTATCGGTGCCGTTGAGGCTGCCTGAATATGAGATCAAGTCCCTGTTAATCCGGCGCCTGTCCTGGATTAAGCAACATCAGGAGAACATACGGCAACGACCACAGCCGCAGCCAGTTTTCTATCAAACGGGTGAGCGCCATTATTTTCAGGGTCTACCATATCAGTTGCGTGTTGTTGAGGCCGTGGGGCGGCATGGTCTGGTAATTGAGCAGCCGGATCAGATGACACTGCAGGTTCGATCAGGGACGACTATGGCTAACAGGGCCCGGGTTGTGCAGGACTGGTATCGTGATCGACTCAATGAGCGGGTCGCTGAGCTGGTGCAACAGTGGTGTCCTGTCATTGGTAAATCCATTGAGGGGTGGCAGATCAAGCGCATGAAGACTCGGTGGGGCAGTTGTAATATTACTAAACGCAGGATGACGATTAATCTTGCGTTGGTCAAAAGACCACTGGAATGTCTGGAGTTGGTAGTTGTGCATGAACTGGTTCACTTGCATGAGCGTTACCATAATGCCCATTTCCGCCAGTTGATGGACGACTATCTGCCGGACTGGCGTCGGCGTCAGGCCCTGCTGGATAGTACTTCTTACTAATTGACACTAACGATGCTGCGAACTCCGCCATTGCCAGGGTGGCGTAGGGTGGCCACTGGCCCAGAGACCGCGCCGCTGATTCCTGGCTATTGCCTCTAACCGAACCAGGTTTCGATCTTTCAGGTGTTTGATATCAGCCCAGGCTAGGCCCTGTTCGACCATTAGGGCATTGATATTCCTATCACCTAGATAGATGCGCACCAGCGGGGTGTTGTTGGCATCTCGACCCATAGGCAGGATACGTACCTGTTTATTAAACAGCAGGTTACCAATGAATTGTTTGGCCTTCATGCCATGTTCCTGGCCAGTCGCGGGGGCATCGATCTCCGCCAAGCGCAGGCTTGTGGTGGAATTATTTACCCTGACCTTGATATGGTCTCCATCAATGATGGCTATGACCTGGCCCTGGTAGTATCGGTCGGGTGTGGAAGGGCCGGGGCCATTTTTCAGGGCCTGAAGCATCTGATCCTTAGAGCTAAAGGTCTTGCCGCCCAGTACGCCATAATGACAATGGTATTGATGCTTGTCCTGATCGGCATGGCAGCCGTTCTGATCAATATCGGCCGTATGGGCAAAGACTAGGCTAGAGAGAGACCATAGACAAAGGCTGATGCTGATTTTTTTCATGTTATACTTATGCCTGTTTGTTTGACACAAATATTATGCCTGATGATTCATTGACTTAACAGGCACAGATTAATCTGCCGTTACTAGGTGAAATGAATAATAATGAGAGTCAACACAAAGACTTGCCGATAATGAAGGGACGTCCGGTCTTATTTGGAGAAGTGCTTTTTGATTCCTTTCCCGATAACTCCGTGGTTATGGGGGGAGCGCCGCTTAATGTGGCCTGGCACCTGAAGGGTTTTGGTCTTGATCCGCTGTTGATTTCTCGCGTGGGCCGGGACGCCCTGGGTGAACAGCTTCGCGCCAGGATGCAAAGCTGGGGTCTGGATGATACCGGTATTCAGGCTGATGCCAGTTACCCGACCGGGCGCGTCGAAGTTACACTCACCAATGGTCAGCCGAGCTTTGCGATCCTGCCTGATCAGGCCTATGATTTTATCGCTAGTGATGCCGTTGAAGAACTGCTGGGCCAACACGAAATAGCACTGCTCTATTACGGTTCACTGGCGGTAAGAAATAGTGAATCCTTGGCGACACTGCGCTCGCTGCAGAACAAAAATTACCCTCGATTTGTCGATATTAATCTGCGCGCCCCCTGGTATGATGGTCGTGCCGTCGCCAACTTGCTTATTGGCGCTGATTGGGTCAAGCTCAATGATGACGAATTTATAGAAATCAGCACGGCAGAGATTACCCCGCAAAATGTCGATGATTATCGTCAACAGCATGAAATAGAAAATCTTATTTTGACCCTGGGTGACAAGGGCGCACATATCTACAGTGCCTCCGAGACTATTAGCGGTGTGCCAGTTATGGTCGACAATGTGGTCGATACCGTCGGTGCTGGTGATGCCTTTAGTTCGATCATGTTGCTGGGTATTTTGTCTGGATGGACCGTAGCCGAGACAGTACCACGGGCGCTGGCATTTGCCGCCTATCTCTGTTCAGTACGTGGTGCGACGATAAGTGATATAAAGGTCTATGAATCCTTCAAAACTCAATGGAGTGTAAGTTAATTGGCTAAAAAGGATGGCCTTTATATCGTTCTCGTCAGTGTTCATGGTCTGATTCGTGGACAGAATATTGAGCTGGGTCGCGATGCCGATACCGGCGGTCAGATCAAGTATGTCGTCGAGCTTGCCAGGTGGCTGGCCGAACACCCCGAGGTTGCTCGGGTTGATTTATTAACGCGGCAGATTTTCGATAACAAGATCGATAAAAGTTATGCCGAGCCGGAGGAGATGCTATCCAGCAAGGCCAGAATCTTTCGGCTGCCTTTTGGCCCGCGGCGTTATCTTCGTAAAGAAGTACTCTGGAACTACATCGACTGCTTTTCGGATCGGGCGATGAAGCATATTCGCCGAGCCGGCAGAGTCCCGGATGTCATTCATGGTCACTATGCGGATGCCGGCTATATCGCCGCACAGTTATCAACCCTGCTCGAGGTTCCGATGATATTCACCGGACATTCGCTTGGACGCGTTAAGGAACAGCGACTGCTCGAGCAGGGCGTTAAGCGTGAAGTCATCGAGGGGCAATACCACATTACTCAACGGATCGAGGCGGAAGAGACGGCGCTCGATAATGCCCTGTTTGTAGTTGCCAGTACGCAGCAGGAGATTGATGAGCAATACAGTCTCTACGATAATCATCACCCGGAAAATATGATGGTCATCCCGCCGGGGATAGATCTGGAGCGTTTTCATCCGGCTACAGATGAGACTATTAAGCCACCCATCTATGCCGATATATTACGTTTCCTCAAGGACGAACAGAAACCGATTATCCTGGCCCTGTCTCGTCCTGATGTGCGCAAAAATATCTGTTCTCTGGTACGCGCCTATGCAGAAACCCCCCGCCTGCGAGAGATGGCCAACCTGCTGGTTATCGCCGGTAGCCGTGATGACATCATGCAAATGGAAAAAGGGCCGCGCCGTGTCCTGAGTGAATTATTGCTGATGATTGATCACTATGACCTCTATGGACATGTAGCCTACCCCAAACGGCATGCCCCGGATGAAGTACCCGATATTTATAGAATGGTAGCCCAGACCCGGGGGATCTTCGTCAATCCGGCATTGACAGAACCTTTTGGTCTGACTCTGCTAGAGGCCGCAGCCACGGGCTTACCTATCATTGCCACTGAAGATGGTGGTCCAAAAGATATTATTGCCAATTGTAAGAACGGTGCATTGATTGACCCGCTCAATACACGACAGATCGGTGATGTGTTAGTTGATCTGCTCAATGCCCCAGATAAATGGCAGCGCTGGTCAAAGGCCGGAATTAAAGGCACCCGTAAATACTATTCATGGACGACGCACGTAGAACGTTATATTGAAAAAATTGACCAGGTCACAGCCAACAAAAGAAATCAAAACAAACCGAATTACAAAGTCTATCGCAGCCGTTTACCAACGGCCGATCGCATGCTGGTTTGTGATATCGATAACACCCTGATTGGTGATAAGGAGGCGTTGAAGGAGTTACTGCATCGCCTGTCCCATAATCGCGATCACATTGGTTTTGGTGTGGCGACCGGGCGGCGCTTACAGAGTGTGAAAAAGATCCTGCAGGAATGGGACATCCCGACACCTGACTTTATCATTGCCTCCGTTGGTTGCGAGATCTATTACGGCTCAGACCTGCATGAAGATCGACGCTGGAAACGACATATTGATTATCGCTGGGATCCGCAGGCCGTCTGTGATGCCACCCAGGATATACCCGGTCTGAAATTACAGTCGACAACAGAGCAACGTAAATACAAAGTCAGTTATTTCTATGACCCAAAAATTGCCCCTTCGGTGCGGAAAATAATTCGCTACCTGCGCAAGAAGGACATCCATGTCAATGTTGTCTACTCTCATCAAATGTTCTTGGACTTCCTGCCGGTGAGGGCATCCAAGGGCGCTGCACTGCGCTACTTCGCTGATAAGTGGGGCATTCCGGTTGAGCATATCCTGGTAGTCGGCGATTCGGGCAATGACCTGGAGATGTTAAGTGGCGAAACGCTGGGTGTCATCGTGGGTAACCATTCATCGGAAATGAGGCGGCTCCATGGCCGTGATCGTGTCTATTTTGCTGAAGGTAAATATGCACAGGGAATTATAGAGGGCATGGAATACTATAATTTTCTTGATCAAATTAGAATCCCCCGTCCCGATCCTGCGCCCTGATAGTTAATTAAACGGTAAAAATCATGGACTTAAATTACCGGTGGTTGTATTCTTAACGGTCCAAAGCGCCCTTAGCTCAGCTGGATAGAGTGTTGGATTCCGATTCCAAAGGTCAGAGGTTCGACTCCTCTAGGGCGCGCCAAAATTCCTCAATTAATCAATAACCTAACACAGACTCGTTTTACTGTTGAATTGCACGCTAATTTGATCCTATATTTGCAGTGGTTATTGATCCATGAATAAATTGCCTAAGCATTTCTTATAACT
>CAZYTT010000117.1:0-5638 GCA_964650235.1 uncultured Gammaproteobacteria bacterium
TGGTGCTTCCCTGATCAGTCTAGTGATTGTATTGGTGACGTTTTTTATTAGCGAAGGCTAAAAAAACAGCAAAATAGCAGAAACTGCTTAATATCTTAACTAATATAATATGGTATCGATATAGTGTTTAGTGATATCTGTCTGGCGGGTAAAAAAATGCCGGGGCAGACCCGGCGTAAAATTACAATTAGGGTGCTGGTGTTAGCGGCGTTGATCAAGGCGGTATACCGGCTCTAAATTTAGCTGATTCTTAACGTGCTGATCCCGGAATTGCTTGAGGCGTTTGCCGAGTTCTCGCTTGATAGTATCGAGGACCGTGTCACCAATCAGGTCGGCATGGATATGATAGTAGTGTAACAGACAGCGTGTGGGTGAGTGCAGACCATCCCGGCCCTTATGGATGAAATCTGTCCAGGCGAGTACCGGCAGATCATACAGGCTGCGATCTACGCAGACCCAGGCACGGCCATCAATCAGGATATCCATCCCGCGCAGGCCAGCCAGCTTTAGTCTTAATGGGCTTTCCAGGCGCAACAGGGCCAGCCGGACCTGGTTGTAAAGGTGGCCGTCAATTTGGGTGGATTCGGTTTTTAGTTTAGGTACATCGTCAATGCGGGACTTCATGGGTAAGCTCTATCCTTCAACAACTTTTTCATAGACCACTTAACGGCGTAAAGAGGGCTTTCTGAAGTGCTCTTCAGGCATTTCCCTCGCTAAAAATAGCAATTATTGACTAACTATCTGTTCGGGAAAGTGAATTTATTATTAGTAAAAAATCTATTTCTAAATCATCTTAACGGTGGGGATTAAGCCTGGCTTAAATGAGGACGTCCAGGGTGGTGTTTACTGCGGGAATACCTAATCCAGGGTGAGTCTGTTAATGTGATAGATAACCACGGGTTGAGGGGGCGGTCGGCCCGTTTAAGCGTAAATAGTGATGTAGGGATCTGATGGGCCAGACAATCTTTAATGAAATTATATTGCTGCTCGTAGCCTCAGTGGTTGTAGTGACCCTCTTTAATCGATTTAAACTTCCAGCTGTATTGGCCTACCTGTCGGTGGGCGTGGTCATTGGTCCCTATGGCCTGGGGTGGATCCCGGATAATGAAGATACCCGCCTGTTAGCTGAATTTGGCGTTGTATTCCTGTTGTTTACCGTTGGACTCGAATTTTCACCAAAACAGCTCACCGCCATGCGGCGAGAGGTGCTGGGGGTGGGCGGTGCCCAGGTGGTATTAACGACCGTGCTGGTTATGTTGTTGGGCTGGGCATTGGGGTTATCCCTCGCAGGTGCCGTTGTCGTCGGGGGTGTTGTGGCCTTATCGTCTACCGCAATTGTCATTACCCTCCTTAAAGAGCGGGCCGAGCTGTCTTCCCGTCATGGCCGCCTAGCCCTGGGGATCCTGGTGTTTCAGGATCTGGCGGTCATACCCTTCCTGATTATCATCTCGGCCCTGGCGGGTCAGGGCCAGGAGGAGTTCCTGATCAAGCTTGTTCTGACCCTGCTTAAGGGTGGGCTGGTGGTCGCTGCCATTCTGGCAATAGGGCACTGGCTGTTACGACCAATATTCCATGAGATTGCGAAATCCCGGTCTTCGGAACTATTCACTCTGACCGTGCTTTTGTCGGCCCTGGCGGCCGCGTGGGTCACGCACTTTTTTGGCTTGTCATTGGCCCTGGGGGCATTTCTGGCCGGGATGATGTTGGCCGAGACCGAGTTTCGGCACCAGGTTGAGAGTGATATCCGGCCCTTTCGTGATGTCCTGCTGGGACTGTTTTTTATTACCGTAGGCATGTTGCTGGATGTCGTGCATCTGCCCGATATTTTGCATTGGGTGCTGGTGTTTGTGGTGGCTATGATCGTTATCAAAGTGGTGTTGATTATGCTGATCAGTCGGCTTATGGGTATTCCCAATGGGGTGGCGATGAGGACGGGCATCGTACTGGCCCAGGGGGGTGAGTTTGGGTTCGCCTTATTGACGCTGGCATTAACTGACAGGCTTATCGATCCGGGAGCTGCCCAGATTATCCTGGCGGGTGTACTGGTCAGTATGTTATTAACACCGGCCCTGATTCTTTATAATGGCTCAATTGCAACGCGATTGTTTTCCCGCAGCTATGGTCATGACCGTGAACAGAGGGTCTCCGAACTGGAGAGCATCGCTCAGCCGATGTCCGACCATACTATTATCTGTGGCTATGGACGTGTGGGGCAAAATATTGCCCACTTTCTCGATCTGGAGGGGTTTACCTATATTGCCCTGGACCTGGACCCTTTACGGGTGCGGGTTGCACGCGAGGCTGGTGAGCAGGTCAATTATGGTGATGCTGTCCACCGCCGAATACTGGAGGCGGCGGGTATTACGCGGGCCAGGGTGTTGGTCATCAGTTTTGAAGACACCTTTGCGACCTTGAAGGTGCTGGATCAGGTGCGGAAGTTGCGCACTGATATCCCGGTGCTGGTTCGTACGGCTGATGATGCCAATCTTGATCTCCTCCTGCAGGCCGGGGCCACCGAGGTGATACCCGAGACCCTGGAGGCCAGTCTGATGATGTCATCGCATGTGCTTATGTTGCTAGGGGTATCGTTTCGCAAAGTGTTGCATCTGGTGGAAGATGTACGCAATCATCGCTACCAGATCCTGCGGGGATTTTTTCATGGTCGCGATGCCGAGATCAGGGATAATCCCGATGCCTATGCCGAGCGGCTACAGACCTATATTATCAGTGAAAATTCTCATGCAGTGGGTCGAACCCTTCGTGACTACCACCTGGAAGAACTGGGTGTCAGGGTGAATGCTGTCCGTCGTCACGGAGTCCGTGGTGAGGCCCCAGATCCGGATATGCAATTGAAGACTGGTGATACGTTGATCCTGTATGGCCGTTCAGAGTCCCTGGTGCAGGCAGAGCGCATGCTTGCCAGTGGTGGCAAGGGGGTGACCTGATCAGTTAGCAGCGACCAGCTGTAACTGGCCATCTTCTACCTTTAGGTATTTTCGGCCATCCAGCAGGGCCTGGAGGTGAATACCGATCATATCGTGTCGCCAGCCCATCATTAGCTCACTCTCCCCCTGGGGTAATAATAGCCATTGCTCAACATCCTTGCGGGAGGCCAGTATGGATGGGTGCATATTGTTAATCTGGGCCTGTATCTGGACAACCGCCATTAAACCCTCGATAAGGATATCTTGTGCTGGGGTCGGTCGTTTGGGTGGTGGTGGCTCGGCCGCTACGGTTTGCGGTTGTGTGCTCGCTGAGCGAATTAATGGTAGTAATTCGTTGGTAAAGGTATGGCCCTGTTTGTCGCTGATGCCGCGGAGCTGTTTCAGGTCCTGCTCAGACTGGGGGGCCAGTTTGGCTAGATCAATCAGCATATCATCACGCAGTAGCCAGTTGCGTGGCAGGTTTTTTCGGCGTGCCTGCTCTTCCCTCCATGCTGCCAGTGCCTTTAATATAGCTCGTGACTTACCGCGCAGACGCTTGCCAGCGCGGATACGTTTCCAGGCCTGTTCGGGTTCACAGGTGTAACGTGAGGCATCGGTCAGGCGCTTGAAGTCTTCGTCTAGCCAGTTTAGCCGAGCAATTTCTGTTAGTTGTTGTTTGAGTGTTAAATAAACGCGGGCCAGATATCGGACGTCATCGGCGGCATAGTTCAGCTGGTCACTACTCAATGGGCGATGCAGCCAGTTAGTACGGGCGTGACCTTTTGAGAGGGCTGTGCCCAGGGTTGCCTCTACCAGAGCCCCGTATCCCATCTGATTGGGGTGGCCTAGCAACGGTGCCGCAACCTGGGTATCAAAGACGGGGGCGGGAACAGAACCCCTGAGGTGATAAAAGATCTCCATATCCTGATGGGCGGCATGGAAGACCTTGGTGATGTTGTTATCAAAGATAATATCGAGTATAGGATCAAGGTTGTCGAGTACCAGGGGATCGATGCAGGCAATCGCCTCGGTGGTACCGATCTGTAACAGGGCTAATTGCGGGTAATAGGTCTTTTCCCGCATGAACTCGGTATCTACTGCTATCCAGGGTTGAGTCTCGAATTGGGCTCTTAATGTGGCACAGAATTCTTTCAGGTCGGTGGTAGTATCAATATAGACCCATTCGATGGCAGCGACTGGTGTATTGCTCAAGATTGTGTTTCCCGCTGTTTTGCCTCACTTAGTGTTAATGGGCGATTACAGAACAGATGCCCATGGAGTGCCTGGATGGCCAGATCAGCACCACTGGTCGACATCTCCACGAAACCAAACCCCCTGGGTTTTCTTGTGTTTCTATCGGTCGCGATTCTAACGGTATAGACAGTGCCATGGGCCTCAAAGAGTTCACGCAGTTGCCTAGGGCTGGCCTTAAAGGCCAGGTTGCCAACAAATACCGTCTTACGTTCAGCATCGTTATTGTCTGACGGACTGGTGGTTTTGGATGTCAGCTTGCTGGTTTGTTGTTTAGTCGCTGACGTTTCCTGTTTTGCTGGCGCCCCGATAAAACTACCTATCAACGTGGCTAAAAATAACTCGACTCCCAGCGTGCCAAGCCCTATTGTCTGATCTATTGCCAGGGTGGGAATGGCATAGCTTATCCCTGTACCTATGATTGCGACAGCAAGTCCAAGCGTCAATCGTTTGACCATGTTTTGCATGAGTTAATTCCAGGTTAAGAAAAGTAATGGAGTCTACCAGACTTTGGTCAATTATTGTTGGATCATGCTTTTGCCAAGTGCGATAGAGGCTTGGTAAGATAGCTGTTTTGCCTGCGCTACGTACCTGATGGAAAAGGTGTGGGATGTCATTAACCGTGTCAACAAGGGGTTCAATGTGATCGGGGCGCAAGTCAGGGAATATTGCTGTGAGGCGCGGGTGACTGTCCCTATGCATTCATGGTTAACGCTATGGGCTTAACGGCCAGGGGACTCTGTGTCTACCGGGGTGATCGGCAGTTATTTAATGCCCTGGATCTGGAGCTTGGTGCCGGAGAACTACTCTATGTGAGTGGACCCAATGGCAGTGGCAAGACAACCCTGTTACGGCTCTTATGTGGGCTGACGGTACCGGAAGATGGGACCATCATGTGGGACCAGAAGGCGATTAGCCGCTGCGGTGATGATTACCGCAGCGAACTGTTTTATTTCGGTCACCTTAATGGCATCAAGGGTGATTTGTCGGCGCTGGAGAATGTGCTGATGAACGCGACACTGGCCGGTCAGAGTGTGACTGAAGATGAGGCGCTCGATGCCCTGGATCTGGTAGGGCTGGAAAGTTTTGAGGATCTACCGACGAAGGTATTATCACAGGGCCAGAAACGCCGGGTAGCCCTGGCGCGTCTCTGGTTAACACAGGCGCGACTGTGGGTGCTGGATGAACCGTTTTCAGCGCTTGATGTGGCGGCTGTTGCCCTGTTGCGTGATCGGATGCAGGCACATCTTGATGTTCAGGGAATGATTATATTAACGACCCACCAGGAAGTGGATTTTGGTCGCTCGGTGGTTAGACAGTTAAGACTGGGGTCAGCACGACAGGAGGTCTCGGCATGAGTCAGGTTGGGATGACAACGGCCTTGTGGTTGATCATGCGTCGGGACCTGACGCTGGCTTTACGACGCATGACAGACATATTAACGACCCTGTTTTTTTTCGTTT
>CAZYTT010000118.1:0-5589 GCA_964650235.1 uncultured Gammaproteobacteria bacterium
ACCATTCTACGATGAGAATCTTTTATCTCCCCCATACCATCATGGTCTAGGAGTGGTGCCCACTTTTCCTGCAGATGTTCAGCATTGAACGCTTGCATTTGATTTTACCTTTTTAAATTTTTTAAGTTAGTTTGTTCTATAATATAGAAATCATTTTTTAGAGACTCTATTCATTGTCTGAAGATAGCTTTCCATCAAGTTTGAATTAACTTGAGGTGCCTCAGCTGTTCCTTCTGAAATTGTTTCTGAGTGGTCTCTTTGGCCAGGATTGCTTGGAAAGTATGACTCTCTCAAGGTTACTAGCTTTTCACGATAGGCTTCTTCACTAACAAACTCAACATTATTGGCAAGAGAAGCGATCGACCCAAGGACAAAGGCGCCTCACACAGTGTTGAGGCTTGAGAACGCGCTTGAAGAAGCGAGGGTAAAGATTGATCCCTTCAAGGATGCTGCGGCGCAAATAGAAGAAGTTGTGAAGGCGCTCAGACCGAGGTGTACTGGAATACCAGCACTGGGGGGGTAATCTCATTTGACCCGACACCTTTACAATTGGCCGACTCCAATGCCCAGGCGTTTGCAATTGCCGATGTGGATGGTGATACATTTGCTGACCTGGCAGTAGCACCGAGTTCGCTCTATCTGAATAATGTGGGTCGGGTGCTGACGGATCATAGTCAGATCCCCAACCAGCAGTTAAGTGGGGCATCAACGGTCGCCGTCGTATTGACTGATATAGATAAGGATGGTGACAATGATTTGATTACCGGGCTGAATAATGCCCCCGACCATGTCTTTACCAATGACGGCACAGGTCTGTTTTCACTGACGACCCAGTTACTGGGCGGATCGCTTCAGTCCAGTCAGGGTATTGCCCCGGGTGGGACTAATACAAAGGCACTGGCTGTTGGCGATATCAATAATGATGGGTTTATTGACCTGGTTGCCGGTAATTATGAACAGGTTAATCGAACTTTCTTTAATGATCAGAGTGGTGTGTTTGAAGAGACGCCGCAATTACTGGATAGCTCCAATACCTTTGGTCTGGTCTGTACCGATCTTAATGCCGATGGCACGCCTGATTTAGTGGCCGGTAACAGTCAGCAGACCAATCGTGTCTATTTAAATAATAGCCAGGGTGTATTTAGCGATACGCTCCAGTTGATTGGTAATGCTGATACCCGGGCGATCGCTGTCGGGGACCTTGATGGTAATGGCTTTCCTGACCTGGTGACGGGTAATTTTGGCGAACCGAATCAGGCCTACAGCAATAATGGTACCGGGCATTTCGATGAGCCCGCGGCACAAACCATTGGTACAGCGGCCACCAGGGCCCTTGTTCTGGCTGATGTCGATAATGATCTGGACCTGGATCTGGTCGTTGGTAACCATGGTGAGGCCGATCAGGTTTTTATCAATGAAGGCTTTACTACGAACATCATAAATTTTGTTGAGCTTGCTCAGCCCAATTTTGATCTGACCGGTGTTACCGCTACAATGGCCTTGGGTGACCTTGATCTTGATAGCGACCTTGATCTCGTGGTGGGTGTTGATGGTGGGCCCAATAAGATCTATCTTAATAAGACTGTAGATCAGAATCCGGTTAATGGCCTCTTTGTCGATTCCAGTCAGTCACTGGATAATGTTATTAATTCAAGTACCGTCGCTGTTCTCCTGGGTGATATTGATCAGGATGGTGATCTGGATCTGGTAGTTGGTAACAGTATGGAGCAACCGGGTGCTGTCTATAAAAATGATGGGCAGGGTAAATTTACTGACACAGGACAGTTGCTGGGGCAGACCCAGACCACAGCGTTAAAGCTTGCGGATATTGATCAGGATGGCGATCTTGACCTGATTGAAGGTAATTATGCTGCCCCCAATAATGTCTACAAAAACGATGGCAATGGGACCTTTACCTTTAATCTGGAGGCATTGGGCAAGGCCAATACCAATACCCTGGATCTCTGCGATATCGATGGTGATTCAGATCTTGACCTGATCGAGGGTAACTTCGGTCAAATCAACTGGACGTTTGAAAATCTGACTGTGCGTTAATGTCTTTTGTTATTGATGCCTTAAAATAGTTATCCTTCTGTCGCTATGAAGGCTATAGTTTTTGTCAACAATAACAGAGAACAGGCAGACCCATAGTGTACGAACAGGTATCACACTCGTTATTAAACGATATTCTCAATAATCTCGAACGTGATATCAGTCGGGAGGATCTGCGTCATTTTTATACTCGTCTAGGGGCAAATTTCTACGCCATTTATTCGCTGTTTGACCGCCTGTACGGTCGTCGTGAAGACTTCAAGCTGCAGGCCCAGGCGCTGGTAGAGACTATGGCGCGCCAGTACATCAATCGATCTGACGAACTTAAACAACTAGATATTGAGAGAGAGCAGGATCACAACTGGTTTCTCAGCCAGCAGTGGGTCGGTATGGCACTCTACAGCAATGGCTTCGCCGGTGATCTGGCCGGGGTGGGTAATCACCTGGATTATTTTCAGGAGTTGGGCATCAATCTTGTGCATATTATGCCGATCATGTCCTGTCCCGAGGGCCATAGTGATGGTGGGTATGCCGTAAATGACTTCCGTATGGTTGATACCCGTGCCGGTACGATGGCAGATCTGGAGACAGTTACCGCCGATATGCGCCAGCGCGATCTGTTGCTTGTACTCGATATTGTCATGAATCATACCTCTAATGAGCACAAATGGGCCCAACGTGCCCGCGCCGGCGATGCCGAGCACAGGGACTATTACTATACCTTTGAAACCCGCAATGTGCCTGATGCCTTTGAAAAGAGTATGCCCGAAATCTTTCCCGAGACCTCGCCAGGAAATTTCACTTGGGATGAGCAGATGCAACGCTGGGTAATGACGGTTTTCAATGATTACCAGTGGGATCTGAATTATAGTAACCCAACGGTTTTTATCGAGATGCTCGATGTCATCCTGTACTGGGCCAATAAAGGCGCTGATATCCTGCGCCTGGATGCTGTTGCCTATTTATGGAAGAAGGTTGGTAGTACCTGTCAGAATGAGCGCGAGGCCCATCTGATCTTACAGCTAATGAAGGACTGTTGTCAGGTAACGGCGCCCGGTGTTTTATATATTGCCGAGGCCATCGTTGCCCCGGTAGAGGTGGCACGTTACTTTGGTGAAGACGCTGTTATTGCCAAGGAATGTGAGATAGCCTATAACGCGACATTTATGGCCCTGCTGTGGGATGCTGTTGCCACCAAGAATGCCAAATTACTCAATCAGGGTATTAAGAGTCTGCCGGTCAAACTTGATCGGGCTACCTGGTTGAACTATGTCCGCTGTCATGATGATATTGGACTGGGTTTCGATGATACAGATATTGTTTTGGCCGGGTATCAGCCCCATGATCACCGACATTTTTTACTGGATTATTATACTGGTGAATTCGATTCCTCGACAGCCCGAGGTATTCCTTTTGGCAAGAATGCAAAGACCGGTGATGCCCGAATATCGGGTTCATTGGCGGCGCTTGTCGGGCTACAACATGGGCTTGATATTTGCGATCCCGAAATTATTGAAGACAGTATCAAAATGATTCTGATATTGCACAGTATGATCATGTCATTTGGTGGTATACCACTGGTCTACTACGGTGATGAGATCGGGACGGTTAATAATCATCAATATTTGGATGATATCAGTAAGGCCAATGATTCGCGTTGGGCTCATCGCCCAGTAATCGACTGGATTAAGGCTGCCCGTCGTAATGAACCGGGAACTACAGAGTTTAAGATTTTTAGCGCGCTTAAACGTATGATTGCTGTGCGCAAGGAGATCGAAGTCTTTGCGGACTACAATAATCGTGAATTAATCGAAGTCGATAATCCAAACCTCTTTGTCTTTTCACGCTTTAGTGTCATTAAACCTTCGGAACGAGTGCTGGTTGTGGCAAATTTTGATGGTAAATCCCAACACTTAAATTTGACCACTATTAAACAGACGGCAAGTACTAATATAGAATTGCTGGTAGACCTCTACACGGGAGGTTCACCGGACATCTTTGAGTCATCGATTATTGTGCCCGCCTATGGTTTTTACTGGTTGAGTGAAAAGACTTAGCAGCCTGTAGAAAAATCATCATACGGCACAATTATTTTAACTCCGTTTTCTCGCCGATTTCTGTCTTGTCTTATGCTTACCTCAGACTTTCTCAATAAACTGCTAGTCTATTTCGATAAAAGTTAGATAGACTGAGTTTTATCAGGGTTATTTCAAGGTTTTTCAGGGTTTAGACTGGAGTGAAAATGATAGAGTCCCCTTGTAGAGAAAATATACCGGCGGACATTTCTTTGTCGACTGTATAGCTACAGTCATCAATTTTCAGCGTGACGCCAGGGAAAATTTTCTGGTGTACGATGATGCTGGGTAAGCCATTTGTTCGAATTGCATCGATCAATTGCTGATATTCGTCTTTCAGTACTTTGAGTTCCTGGTTGAGGACTTCACCTGTCGCCCGGCTTTTGGCGAGGATATTGTCGGCCTGCTGGTCGTGGTGGTGAAGGTAATAGTTGTTTAATTGTTCCAGTTGCAATAATTCATGTTCCAGGTGATTGATCTGCTTGCGCAAATCGCGTTGGTGTTGTTTGGCCTCCTGGGTAAAGCCGACGCAGAGCAGGGTATGATGGTAAGAGGGTGAACCAATAGTATAAGCTGCTATGCTGCTCCTGGCTGTGGTTCGACCACCGATAATAGCGCTATGTCTGGATTTCTTGGAGCCGATGATTATGTCTTCATTTGATGAGACCTTACTATTGATGATGCTCTCGCTGACAGTAATCGTTTCATTAACAAAGACCTCGGCATTTTCAATAAAGCCGACGTCTATGGTGCTGGGTGTGTAGATTTCGCTTTTCAGCCCACGAATTCCCCCTTTGATGACAATACTGCCGCCACAACTTACGGTTGCATCCTCGACATTTTTATCAATGATGGCATTTTTGGTGGTTTCGAGCTGGTAGCCTGCCTGGATATATCCCTTAACATGAATATTGCTGTCACTATGAATGTTGCCAGATCGCTGGTCTATATCTTCATTAATGACAAGCAGATCCGCAACACTGATCTTGTCCTTGTTAATTATTAACACACCATCGATTGCAGCAATGACACGATGCTTTTCATCGACATAGGCACCTTCAAATTGAAAATTAATTTTTTTTGCCTCTTTGGCTTTAAGCGGTTTCCCGCGGATGGTGAAACCATTTACTTTGTGTTTGGCTTCAATCATGTATCCAATGGATTCACCTTCCTTGAGATTCCAGGGGTAATTGTGTTCGTGGAAATCGATGCGGCCATTATGTAAACGCTGCCCGCTAATCTGGGACTGAGTGTGATAATGAATATGGGCACTAACACCGGCAACGGGATCTTTACCTGTTGCCGCTGTTATGGTGATTGGATCGTTGCTTTTTTCTAGGGCTGATTGAATTTGATCGTTTTCGATACCGGCGCATATGCCGAGCGAATTAAGCGTGGATTCGATGGCAGAAAATGTTATCCGCCTTCCATCAGCAGCAATTGGGTATAGTGTGATAACGAA
>CAZYTT010000119.1:0-1360 GCA_964650235.1 uncultured Gammaproteobacteria bacterium
CCACTGTCAACAATGACACAATAAAAACGTGTATCTCTATTATCCAGACAGTCTTCAACGTTAGCTCGAGCCATGGTGGCACCTCAATAATTCTTAAATTTACCCGATTGTCTGCTGCCCCTGGAACAGGCGGTAGGTAAGCCTACCTGACTGAATAATATCAGAATGGGAGAGGAGCAAATCGGACCAAACTAGGAATTATAGCGCCGTTATCACGCTTTATAAACCTTAAAATTGCACCTTCACCCGACATCAGGACAATAATTGATGTAACAGCTCCTGATTACACTGCTGCTGGTTGCTTAACAGCAACCGGCGAGCAACAAATATCGACCGCAGCTCGGCCAGTGCCTGCTCAAAATCATCATTGATAATGACATAATCAAATTCATCGTAATGGATCATCTCATTAATCGCATCGCGCATCCGTCGGGCAATCAGGGCCTCATCATCCTGGCCACGCTGCTGCAGGCGCTGCTCCAGTACCGGTCGTGATGGCGGTAGCACATAAACACTGTTGCAGTCAGGCATCTTCTCCCGTACCTGACGTGCACCCTGCCAGTCGATCTCCAGAATCACATCGATACCCTGAGCGAGCTGTGATTCAACCACATCGCTGGATGTCCCATAATAATTGTCAAACACCTGCGCATGCTCGATAAACCGGTCCTGGTCGATCAGGGCTTCAAACGCCGCCTTATCAACAAAATGATAATCCACACCATCGACCTCCCCCGGCCGCATTTGGCGGGTCGTGGTTGACACCGATATAAGCACATTCGGCAGACTCTGGACCAGGGCCTTGACCAGACTAGTCTTCCCGGCACCCGACGGGGCTGCCACTATATATAGAGAACCCCTGTATTGACTGACCTGTGCCATAACGTCTACCTACTCAACATTCTGTATCTGTTCTCTCATCTGCTCGACGATGACCTTCATCTCCACCGCCGCCTGCGAGGTTAACCCGGCCACTGACTTCGATGCCAGGGTATTAATCTCCCGATTAAACTCCTGCATCAAGAAATCCAGTCTTCGGCCCACTGGCTCATCCTGCCCCAGCACCCGCTGCATCTCGACCAGGTGCACATCAAGCCGATCAAGCTCTTCATCGACATCCATCTTCTGGGCCAGAAATACCATTTCCTGTTCAACCCGCTCGGTATCCAAGCTCGCCTCCAGATCCTCCAGGCGCTTAAGCAGACGTTGGCGATGAGCACCCAGAATATCATCAAGACTGGCACGCACAATAGCCACCTGCTCACGGATAGCGTCGCAGCGTTGGGCCAACAGGCTGGCAATCTGTTGCCCCTCACGATCGCGGTTCGCCAGTAGTTCACCCAACGTATCCTCCAGCGAG
>CAZYTT010000119.1:1460-5364 GCA_964650235.1 uncultured Gammaproteobacteria bacterium
TTGCCCCTCACGATCGCGGTTCGCCAGTAGTTCACCCAACGTATCCTCCAGCGAGGTCAGCACCTGAGAACCGAGCTGCTCTATATCGATCTCGGCCACCTTTAAAACCCCGGGCCAGCGCAATACCTCCAGGGCATTAATTCTGTCGGGATTACCCATCTGATTCTCAATAGTCGCACAGGCCTGTAACACCGACGCCACCTGGACCAGGTTGACCGCAATGGGCTGATCACCCCCATCATTCAATTTTAGCCGCAGGGTTGCATCGACCTTGCCACGCTTGATACGGCGGGCAATGGCATCTCGCACCGACGACTCCAGTGACCGAAATTCATCCGGCAGCCGCAGACTGATCTCGGCAAAGCGATGATTAACACTACGCACCTCCCAATTGAACTGGCCGCCACTGAAGGCTGTCTCGCCCCGGGCAAATGCCGTCATACTCTTCATAGTCACTACCTGCTGACTCCAAACCCCTACGATACCAGTTCACCTCATCAGCGAACAGCCCGACACCTTGCATGGGTCGGGATAAAATCTGACCGCAGCGGCGTAGCAGGGTATAATCGCGACTTTTATCATTTTTAAGGAGTTGCCATGCGCCCAAGCGGCCGATCAGCTGATGAACTCAGATCAGTAAAGCTCACCCGGGGATTTACCCGCCATGCCGAAGGCTCGGTACTGGTTGAATTCGGTGATACACGCGTGCTTTGCAATGCCAGCGTAGAATACAAGACACCCCATTTCCTCAAAGGGACGGGCAAGGGCTGGGTAACGGCAGAATACGGAATGTTACCGCGCTCCACCGGGACCCGTATGGGGCGTGAGGCTGCCCGCGGCAAACAGAGCGGCAGGACGCAGGAGATCCAGCGCCTGATTGGTCGATCATTACGCGCTGCCGTCAATCTTGAGGCCCTGGGGGAACATACCATCACGATCGATTGCGACGTGCTGCAGGCCGATGGCGGCACCCGCACGGCCTCGATTACCGGCGCCTATGTCGCCCTGGTCGACGCTATTAATCATCTACTTCAGAACGGCCGGATCACCAAAAACCCGATCCATGGCCATATTGCCTCGGTATCCGTGGGGATCTACAAGGGCACCCCGATTCTCGATCTGGATTATCCGGAAGACTCCAATGCCGAGACCGATATGAATGTCGTCATGAACGAGGCCGGCGCCTTTATAGAGCTTCAAGGTACAGCTGAAGGCCACGCCTTTCGACCCAGCGAGCTCCAGGCTATGATCGAGCTGGCCGAACATGGCATCAAGCAATTGATCACGGCCCAACGGGCGGCACTGGAACTGGAACAGGCATGACCAGAATCGTCCTGGCCAGCGGCAACAGGGGCAAGGTAGCGGAGATCAATGCCCTGCTCGTCGACCAGGGCCTGGAGGTTATCCCCCAGTCACAGTTCCAGCTGGAGGAGGCCGAAGAGACAGGGCTGACCTTCGTCGAAAACGCCATTATCAAGGCCCGTCATGCGGCCGAGCTGACCGGGCTTCCGGCACTCGCCGACGACTCAGGGTTGGAGGTCGACGCCCTGCAGGGGGCGCCCGGTATCCGGTCATCCCGTTATGCCGGTGCCGACGCAACCGACAAGGACAATGTCAGCAAATTACTTCAGGCCCTGAAAGACACCCCTGACTCCGTGCGAAGCGCCCGCTTCCAGTGTGTCATGGTGCTGATGCGCCATACCAAGGATCCAACCCCGTTGATCTGTCAGGGCACATGGGAAGGACGGATACTCCATCAATACCAGGGCAGCAATGGATTTGGCTACGACCCCGTCTTTTATGTGCTCGATCATGACTGCTCCTCGGCTGAGCTGACGCCTGAGGTCAAAAACCGTATCAGCCATCGCGGCCAGGCCCTAGCCAGACTCATTGCGACACTCCATGACTTCCCGCTTTAATACACCGTGCTTACCTTTACCGCTCTGCCACCACTGAGTCTGTATGTGCACATCCCCTGGTGTCTGCGTAAATGCCCTTATTGTGACTTCAATTCGCACGCCGCCCAGGATCCGATCCCCGAGGCCGAGTACATCGAGGCCCTGATCACCGACCTGGAGCAGGAACTACCGGGCATCTGGGGCCGTACCGTCAACAGTATTTTTTTTGGTGGCGGCACACCCAGCCTGCTGTCAGCCAGCGGTCTGGATCACCTGCTGACGGCCATCAGGACCCGTGTACCACTGACACCGAATGCCGAGATCACCCTCGAGGCCAATCCCGGCACCTTTGAACAGGCGAAATTTTCCGCATTTCGCGCCGCCGGTATCAATCGCATATCGATAGGCATACAAAGTTTTGCCGATCACAGCCTGCAACAACTCGGGCGTGTGCATGATGGCGCTGAGGCCCTCAAGGCTGTTGCCATGGCTCGCCAGTCCGGTTTTGACAATATCAACCTGGACCTGATGTATGGCCTGCCCGGTCAGGACCTGGCGATGGCACTGGCCGACCTGGACCAGGCCTTGGAACTGCAACCGGAACACCTGTCGCATTATCAACTAACGCTGGAACCTAACACCCTGTTCCATCATCAGCCACCGACCCTGCCGGACGAAGAATTGATCTGGGCAATGCAGGAGGCCTGTCAGGAGCAGCTCTCGACCGCCGGCTTTGACCACTACGAAGTCTCGGCCTATGCCCGCCCACCTGATTATTGCCTGCATAATCTCAATTACTGGCAGTTTGGTGATTACCTGGGCATCGGCGCCGGTGCCCATGGCAAGATTACCGATGCCTTTCACCAGCACATCCGCAGGACCACCAAACCGCGCCAGCCGCATGACTACATCACCGCCACGCAGGCAAAATCGAGTGCTACCGGTCAACAGGGCATCGGTACAAGCCATATCGTGACCCGGGCAGAGGTCGGCCTGGAGTACCTGATGAATACCCTGCGACTTAGCGCCGGCTTTCCGGTCATACAGTTTCAGGAACGTAGCGGTCAGACACTGAAGCTAATAGAACAGCCCCTGCAACTGGCCGAGGAACGCGGACTGATTCAACGCGATATCCATACAATAAAGACGACAGCACTGGGGGCACGTCACCTCGACGAGCTGCTCACCCTGTTCATGTAGTCAAAAGCTATAGAGACATGGTGTAAGATAAGGCCTTTGTGCATTCACATTAGCAAGCGGGAAGACCATGAGTTCACAACTGATATTACAGGGTTCCAATATAGACAAGGCCGCAATAGAACAACTGCGCCAGCAACTATCACTTGGGCAACCATCGGTTAACAGCCACGGCTATCGCTTTGCCTTGACCAGCCCTCTGTCTGCCGATGTACTGCAGACACTGCGACAGCAATACCACTTTGACATTAACCAACTGCCGCCGGACTTTGACCCGACAGCAATACGGCTATTGTTAACCGACATGGACTCGACCCTGATCAGTATTGAGTGCATTGATGAGATCGCCGACTTCCTGGATATCAAACCCCAGGTCTCCGAGATCACCGAGTCGGCCATGCGCGGCGAGATCAATTTTGAGACCTCATTAAACAGACGTATCGCCCTGCTGCAGGGCCTAGATGACGGCGCCCTGCAACATGTCTACGAACAACGGCTACAATTGAACCCCGGCGCCGAGGTCTTGCTGACCGGTCTCAAGAGTGCCGGGATCAAGACGGCTCTGGTATCCGGCGGCTTCACCTATTTCACTAACCGACTTAAGACACGTCTCGGCCTGGATTTTACTCTGGCCAATGAACTGGCCTTTGACCAAGCTGGCAAGCTGACCGGTATTGCCAACCCGGTCATCGTCGGCGCTCAACGCAAGGCCGACTACCTGCAGGAACTGTGCGACGAACTCAACATACAGCCCCACCAGGTCATCGCCATGGGTGACGGCGCCAATGATTTACAGATGATGAAAATAG
>CAZYTT010000120.1:0-5160 GCA_964650235.1 uncultured Gammaproteobacteria bacterium
GCGAGGAAGAATCAATGTCATTCCAAGAAAAAACTGAAAAAAATGTCTGGCTACTGTCCGGTGTATTGGCCATTACCTTGTTGGTTGCCGGTATTGTGGAAATCGTCCCACTCTACTACCTGCCTGACACCATGGAAACACTGACTGAGCAGGAAGATCATATCCGTCCTTACGCAGCTCTTGAACTGGAAGGTCGTGATATCTACATTCGAGAAGGTTGCTATTTATGCCACTCACAAATGATCCGGCCTTTCCGTGATGAAAAGGAGCGTTATGGTCACTATTCGCTTGCGGTTGAGTCGAAATACGACCACCCATTTCAGTGGGGTTCCAAACGGACAGGTCCTGATCTAGCTAGAGTAGGCGGAAAATACTCCGACGAGTGGCAACGCCAGCACTTGATGGATCCGCGCGCACTGGTTCCCGAGTCGGTCATGCCTCGTTATCCGTGGCTCGCTACAAACGCAATTGACGCTTCAATAACAGAATCCAAGTTGCGGGCACTATCAATTGTGGGTGTGCCCTACACCAAGTCTGATTTCGCCGGCGCAGCCGATGCGGTACAGGGCAAATCAGAAATGGATGCCATAATCGCCTATTTACAGGTATTAGGCACCATGGTGGACTTCCAAGAAGGAAAGGACTATCGCCAATGATCAGCGAATATTTTCAAACAGATTGGGCAGCGATGACACCCACCGACTGGTGGGGACTCAGTATAACAGTGTTTATTTTCTTCCTGATGATAGGTCTTTATACCTGGGTACTTAGACCCAGCACCAAAGCCAAACTGGAACAGCACTGCGATTTTGTCCTAAAAGAAGATTCACATACTTGGGAGAAACACCATGGCAACAAATGATCAAAAAGATCAAGGATCTGATACTGGCCATGTATGGGATGGCATTCGTGAACTGACAAACGATCCTCCGAAGTGGTGGACCATTTGTTTTTACCTAAGTCTGATATGGGTCCTTGTGTACTTCGTACTCTATCCTTCGATCCCACTTGTAAATGGACCAAGCTCGGGTGTGCTCGGCTGGACTTCAATTAACGAATACAAGGACGAGGTCAAAAAATTTGACAGCATTCGTGCCCCCTATATGGCCAAGCTAGAAAAGATGAGCATGGAACAAATCCTAGCCGATCAGGAAATGTTAAATTTTGCCAATGCTTACACCAATTCCATCTTCGGCGATAATTGTGCTGCATGTCATGGTGCAGGAGCTCAAGGTGCACCTGGTCGTTTCCCTAGCCTACTCGATGATGACTGGCTTCATGGCGGCACGCTAGAGGCTATTAATGAAACCATCACCGATGGACGTGAGGGTAATATGCCTGCATTCAGCGGAATTATCAGTGACGATGAAATCGGATTACTTGCTGACTTTGTTAAAGGCTTGTCAAAAGGTGTCAAAGGAGATAAAGCGGCCTGGGCCCTGTTTGAAGAAACCGGTTGTAGTCAATGCCATGGCGAAGATGCTAAAGGAATCACTATGTTTGGCTCAGCCAATCTCGCCGATAGTGTCTGGCGCTTTGGTAATACACGTGAAGATATAATCCATACCATTACCTATGGCGTAACCCCTGAAGGGCATGATGGTGCTCGTAGTGCAATCATGCCTGCATTTAATAGTCGCCTGACTGAAAACGATATCAAATTGCTTACAGTTAGAGCATGGTCTTACGGTGGCGGACAGAAATAAACATAATTGGGTCAAGGGGCTGATTTACACAGCCCCTTGACCCGATATACTGAGCGATTTTCAGGAGGGCAATATGGACAATGTAGCAATAGGTTCAATTCTAACTGTTGCAGGTGCGATTATAGTCTTTATTTATCTAGCGTACCGTATATACCATTTGATGAACCAAGATCCTGAAAAAAAAGAATGAAACACAGGTATTTTCATAGAATGGGATCAATCCCCTGTCTGTATTCATACCCTGATTGAAATTAAACTCCATCAAATAATACAACAAGCCTGCAGATTCACTGCCTCGTGTGATAACACAGCGTTTGACGAATCAATTACGGACGATGTTCTTTTGAATCTCTTACTCATTCGTAGCGATAGCTACATTTATCAAATATGACATGAACCAAAAAAAACCCATCAATAACGAAGTCAATGTACAGGAACTGTACGACGAACTTGCTAACTGGCATGTCAACACCGGTGGTGAAACGATCCACGCCAAGCGTATAAAGGGACGTTTCAGAAACCTCAAATGGATCTCAATGACATCTTGGCTGATATTTTTTATTGGCCCATATGTACGCTGGGATAGCCATCAAGCTGATCCTTTCGACATTCCGAACAGACAATTCCACCTATTTTCAATCACTATCCATCCACAGGATGTCTGGATGTTGTCTTTGGTCTTAATCCTGATGGCTATGACGCTATTCGGTGTTACGGCTATTGCCGGCCGTGTATTCTGTGGATACTTTTGTTTCCAAACTATCTGGACAGATGTATTTACCTGGATTGAAGAAAAGGTTGAAGGTAGCCCACAACAACGAAGAAAACTCGACAAGGCTACACTAACGCTTGAAAAACTGAAAAAAAAACTGATTAAACATACCCTCTGGCTGGCAATCGCCAGCATAACGGGCATCACCTTCGCCGCCTATTTCACTGATTCCTACCAGCTATGGCATGATTATTTTACTTTCAATGCAGATAAGTTAGCTTATATCATTTTGGCAATGTTTATTATGGGCACTTATTTGCTCGCTGGCTTTCTGCGTGAACAGGTTTGTTTCTGGCTTTGCCCCTACGCTCGTATTCAAGGCGTAATGTATGACCGCGACACCATACTACCTACCTACGACCCAGAACGAGGTGAACCACGCGCTAAACTCAAGGCCAGTAGTGATAATAATGGCGATTGTATCGATTGCAAGCTCTGCATCGCTGTCTGCCCAACGGGAATTGACATTCGTGCGGGCCAGCAGGAAGGATGCATCACCTGCGGTATGTGTATTGATGCTTGCGACAGCATTATGGAACAGGTCGGGCGGCCGAAGAAACTGATTCGCTATGCCTCTGCTAAAGAGATGGCAGGTGAGTTCCTCGCCTCACCCATCAAGCGCCCCCGGGTCATTGTGTACACAGGTATTATTCTTATCTCATTTATTGGCATCCTTTATGGACTGAACAATATCACGGCCATCGACTGGCACATTCTTCACCAACGCCAGCCTCTATATACCATTATGTCCAACGGTGCTGTGCAGAACAAATACACCTTCAAGATTCTCAATAAAAGAAAAGAGGACATGGAAGTCCGCATCATGATTGACGGACTTGATGGGGTTACTGTTGCAGGATTAGATGACAAAATAGTATTGCATCCAGACAGACTGGTACCATTCAATGTCTACCTTCGCATAAACCCGCTTAAGCTAGAACATGAGCAAACACCTTTTACCTTTACGCTCCAAAGAATCGATCAAGCGCAGGAAACATTCCATTACGAAAGTGTAATGATTCGTCCAAAGCGCTAAACAAACTTCCACAAATGCTAAATATTCATTGCTATTCTTACGAGCCCATTATGATATGAGAAATTTAACCAAAGTTCTTTTCATTTTCCTGATTGGTTTGACCATCTACACCCTGTGGCCCATAGAGTCCGAGCGTAGCTCTGTCACTATACATGTATGGGATGCACACATTAATGCACAGGGTCGTCTCAATGTCCTTGATGTAGTTTTGGGAGAAACCACCCTCAAGCAAGCCGAAGCAATCCTTCTTACACAAAGTGAGCGTGCTTTGTTTCTTGAATTGAATGAAGGCAAACCACAAAATGAAAGTATCGAAGCCTTTTTTCCAACTTCGCCAGACCGTGTACAGATGATTATTGAACTTACAGCTCCCGATGAGTTACTCCAACGTATTAAAGCACGAGCTCTAAAGACCATAGTCTTTCCATCTGGAAGTGCCAAAATGACCATCGCCCCAGAGGACATGTTTGATGTAGAGTCCCTGACTACCAAGTCAATCACATACATCCCTAATACTGCACTTGATATAGCGCTAGTAACAAAGCACTACGGCCAAGCGGAACAACAGATCCACGACAATGACAACAGCCTCCATCTACTATATCCGGCACTTGGTCTCGATGTTGTGCTACCACAAAAAGGTAAACCACTGTTGCAATTTGTACCACCAGAACAGTTTGAACGCTTATTGCTACGCTTACCTATGGCTACTAGTGATCAATGATCGACCTCCTTGTAGCTGGTTTCACTATTGGTTTCATCGGTAGTCTACATTGTATAGGTATGTGCGGCGGCCTAGTCGGTGCCATGACGATGAATCGGAAAAACACATGGTGGCCAGGCGTTACTGCCTATCAGTTTGGGCGCATCACCACCTACTCTACTTTGGGACTACTCGCTGGCCTGGTAGGCAGCTTATTTGTTCACAGTGAAAACTTTCAGGATACACAAGCTGGTTTGAGCATTGTCGCAGGCATGCTGATTATCATCCTTGCTTTACATATTGGTGGCTGGCTTCCTGATCCATTTGCACGCTTAGGTAAAGCTGTTTCTAATGTAACTGGTTTGAGCGGCTGGTTAAATGCTGCCGCCACAAGTGACCGAGTTAGCCCATGGTATAGCGTCGGCTTAATTAACGGCCTACTCCCGTGTGGCCTTGTCTATGCGGGCATCGGCCTGAGTCTCAGTGCTGCTTCTGCCTGGAAAGGTGCGATTGTAATGTTCTGTTTCGGCCTTGGTACCGTTCCCGCAATGCTGTTTGTACCTATTTTAATGCGTGCGATCACCCCAACAGCGCGACGGCACCTACTGAAGATCGGTGCAGTATTCTTGATTCTCATCGGAGCACTAACCATTGCCCGTGGCACATCTTTTGGCCAGCATAAAGATGATCAACACCAACAGATGATGGACATAAATGAACTATCAGCGCTTAATTACAAAAGCAATACGGCTCCAAACCTTGTACTCGATAAACAATAGTCACCCCATGGACACTTAGTGAATTCAGGCATTAAATGAGGCCTTATGAATAAACAAAAAAACAGTGGCGACAAATGGCATTCTCTTCAGGAAAACATCATAGCGGCTGTATACGTGCATGAAAATCAAGCTCTCCGTCTGGTGGAACATCTCACGCTCTTCAT
>CAZYTT010000121.1:0-5081 GCA_964650235.1 uncultured Gammaproteobacteria bacterium
GAACTGGAACCTTATATACAGGTCGTAAAGGTAGATACAGAAAAGGACCAGGGGCGGGCTACCCGTTATAATATCAGGAGTATTCCGATCCTGGCTTTATTCAGGGGTGGAAGAGAGCTGGCTCGACAGGCGGGTGTTATTGAACAGCGGGCCTTTAAGCAATGGGTCAATAATTATACTACCGTATAATAACCCTGATATTGGTGTAGTATTATTCAACTGATTTTAATTACCGTCTGTTTGCGCTGAAGCTGATATAATTTGCACGGCGGACCGGATACCTAACAATCCTGCGGTAATACATATGCAATCAGCAACAGATATTTTTTCCTATCGACAGTATTGGGCCAAGCGGTATGGCATAGCACCTTTTCTACCGATGTCCAGAGCAGAGATGGACCAGTTAGGCTGGGATACCTGCGACATTATACTGGTTACCGGAGATGCCTATGTCGACCATCCCAGTTTCGGTATGGCAGTCATTGGACGTATGCTCGAGGCGCAGGGCTTTCGGGTAGGTATCATTGCTCAGCCTGACTGGGACTCTGCCGAGCCCTTTAAGGCGCTGGGTAAACCCACGCTTTTCTTCGGTATTACTAGCGGCAATATGGACTCAATGGTCAATCGTTATACCGCCGATCGCCGGCGTCGCTCCGATGATGCCTATACCCCAAATGCCAGTCCAGATCGGCGCCCTGATCGGGCAACTATCGTCTATTCTCAGCGTTGTCGGGAGGCCTATCGCGATGTCCCGCTGATTATTGGAGGTATAGAGGCAAGCCTGCGCCGGATTGCCCACTACGATTATTGGTCGGATAAAGTTCGGCGATCCATATTGCTGGATACTCGAGCAGACCTGCTGGTCTATGGTAATGGTGAAAGGCAGATTGTTGAGATTGCCCATCGACTTGCCGCGGGCATTGAATTAAAGGAGATGCGAGATATTCGCGGGACGGCCTTTGTTTGCCGTGAAATTCCAGGTCAGAGTGAGATTATCGAATCTGCTCATATTGATCGCCCCGGTCAGATAGATGGGCATATCAACCCCTATCAGGAGACTTCATCGGCAACCTGTCAGAATGAGCAAGGGCAGGAACAACAGCCGACTGGTGACGTGATTGTTCCAATCAAACAATTAAGAAAGAAGCGCCCGGATCGAGCTAGCGCGATTATAAATATGCCGAGTTATGAGCCGGTCAAAAATGATCCTGTACTCTATGCTCATGCCTCTCGCGTGATGCATCTGGAGACGAATCCGGGTAATGCCAGGGTGTTGATCCAGGCTCATAATGATCGCTTTGTATGGCTCAATCCCCCGCCGATACCATTAACCACGGCGGAATTAGATGGTGTTTTTGATCTACCTTATCAGCGCAGGCCACATCCCCAGTATGGTGATGCAAAGCTGCCGGCGTATGAGATGATTCGTTTCTCTGTCAATATTATGCGGGGTTGTTTTGGTGGCTGTACCTTTTGTTCTATTACAGAACATGAAGGCCGGATTATTCAAAGTCGCTCTGAAGATTCTGTCATAAGAGAGATTGAATCGATTCGGGATACAGTGCCGGGTTTTACCGGACATATCTCGGATGTTGGTGGTCCTACAGCGAATATGTACCGGCAATCATGTAAGAGTAAAGAGATTGAATCGGCTTGCCGCAGACTATCCTGTGTCTACCCTGATATCTGCAGTAATCTTAATACCAGTCATCAGGCCCTGATTAATCTGTATAGGCGTGCTCGCAAATTACCAGGTATAAAAAAAGTCCTGGTGGCTTCCGGTCTTCGTTATGATCTCGCCATACGATCGCCTGAATATATCAAAGAGCTTGTTAGTCATCATGTAGGTGGATACCTGAAGATTGCGCCAGAACATACCGAATCTGGTCCCTTGTCTAAAATGATGAAGCCCGGTATCGGCAGCTACGAACGCTTTAAAGAACTGTTTGAAAAATTTTCACGTGAGGCAGGGAAAGAGCAGTACCTGATTCCTTATTTTATTGCAGCCCACCCAGGTACCTCTGAGACAGATATGTTGAACCTGGCGATATGGTTGAAAAAAAATAATTTTAGATTAGATCAGGTGCAGACATTTTTACCTTCACCAATGGCGATTGCCACTGCCATGTATTATTCAGGCAAGAACCCCCTGAAGAAGGTTGGGCGTAATAGTGATGAAGTTGAAATTGCCAAGGGCCTTAAAAAACGCCGCTTATATAAGGCTTTTTTACGTTACCATGACCCCGAAAACTGGCCATTATTACGTGAAGTCCTAAAGAAAATGGGGCGTGCTGATTTAATTGGTAATGGTAAGAGGCACCTCGTTCCCAATTGGCAACCTCGTGGTTCGGGAGGATATCGAGATACGGCCACTACAAAGCGAACACCTACTTCAGATTTAAAAACCCGAGGCTACAATGATAAAATGGGCAGGCCTGGCCGCAGACAAAAGGCATCGATAAGAACGAAAAAATAAACTGGTAAAACTGTCTGGAGTCTCAGTAACAATGTCACAATTCCTTTCCAATTTAATGTCTTTTTTAACCGCATCACCAACGCCATTTCATGCCGTTGAAAATATGGTCAGAGAGTTAGATGAAAATGGTTTTACCTGTCTCAATGAGGCCGATGCTTGGAGTGATCAAGTAACTAGCAAGGGTAGGCCGGGTAATTATTATGTAATGCGCAATGATTCCTCGCTGTGTGTCTTCCGTTTGACCGGTCATTCGCTATCTAAAACTGGTCTCCGGCTGATGGGTACCCATACTGATAGTCCTTGTTTAAAAGTAAAGCCAAATGCTGAGATGGTAAACAATGGTTACCTTCAATTAGCGGTTGAAGTATATGGGGGAGTCTTGCTTAATCCCTGGTTCGACCGGGATCTATCCATCGCTGGACGGGTTAGCTTTGAGGGTGGTGATGGTGGTATAAAAAGCAGGCTTATTAATTTTTCAGTTCCCATCGCTATTATACCTAGTCTGGCAATTCATCTTGATCGTGATGTTCATGTTAGTAAAAGTATCAATGCACAAACGGATATCCTTCCTTTAATTTTACAGGAAGGCGCCGCTACTTTTGATATTAAAAGATTACTCGCACAACAAATTATCAAAGAATACCCGGATGTATTAGTTAAAACTGTATATGATTATGAGTTAAGTCTATTTGATACTCAGCCCCCAGCATTAATAGGTTTAAATAAAGAATTTATTGCTGCTGCACGACTTGATAATCTATTGAGCTGTTATGTCGCCATGCAATCGATATTGGATTCAACAGACCAGCCAGCACTTTTAATCTGCAATGATCATGAAGAGGTAGGGAGCAATTCTATTGCCGGTGCTCAAGGTACCTTTCTAGAGTCAATTTTAAAAAGACTCGTGTCTTCTGAAGAACAGTATAGTCAGATGATCAGTCGGTCGATGTTGGTTTCACTGGATAATGCGCATGGGGTACATCCAAATTTTAGTACTAAACACGACGATCAACATGGCCCGCTACTAAATAAAGGTCCGGTCATTAAGGTCAATAATAATCAACGTTATGCAACAAATAGTATAACTAGTGCAATCTTCAGGCAGTGTTGTACCCGTTCAGAGGTGCCAGTACAGGTATTTGTGACGCGTAATGACATGGGTTGCGGAAGTACTATAGGGCCGATTACCGCCACCAGGCTGGGGGTTAAGACCCTGGATGTTGGTATGCCTACTTTTGCCATGCATTCAATTCGTGAAACAGCGGGTAGTAATGATGGTCATTATACCTATTTGGCACTTAAAGAATTTTTGGGGATAGAAAATCTATGATGATTGCGAATACGATAGAGAATAAATTAAATTCGGCAATTGACCTGATACATCTTGACGTCATTAATGAGAGCTCTGGTCACAATGTCCCTCCCGGGTCTGAATCTCACTTTAAAGTTGTACTGGTTTCGACGAGATTTGTCGGTATGAGCTTGATATCTCGTCATCGGCTTATAAACGATATTCTGGCTGATGAGTTAAGTGATTCCATTCATGCCCTGGCTATACATGCCTATTCACCAGATGAGTGGGAGAGCAATCTAAATGATGTGCCTCAATCGCCTCTTTGTCATGGTGGAGGTAAGGCGGTTTAATTGTCACCGTTGTCGTGTAATAAGCAAGTTTGTTAGACTGCCAGATAGCACTGGTTGCGTAGCCAGGTCATTTTACCTGGCTTAATTTTATATTGGAAATAATGGGGATTTATGGCGGAAACAATTGATGAATTGACGATAAATTATACTGAAGACGGGCAGTTGGTCGTCAAAGAGCTCGACAAAGAGGTTTTGACAAAAGGAGCCTGGTCTACAATTATTTATCGCTACCAAGACTGGGACAGATCTAAGGAGGAGTATGGCCCGGAAAAATTTACTATACGCCGCTATCAAAAGCGTAATGGCGAGTATATGCAGCGGTCAAAATTTAACATTTCCAGTTGTGAGCAGGCCGACAAGATAATTACTATATTATCTAAATGGTTGACCTAATTGTTTCAGGTCAGGGTGAGTGGCACAGGGATGTGCCAGGTTAGTTAAAATATTCAACACCTATACGGTATTCATCATCGTTGTCGCAGGGACGAATCCACCGCACTCGAGCTTCGATGACCTGGTTTGATTTGAGAGTTGATTCTAGCCAAATATGCTGATCAACACGATGAGTGGAATGTGTCTTCAAGCCTAGCCCGCTTTCGCATTTATCGATTACCTGACAGGGAAAATACATCCGTTCATTACCTTGCTGGGTGGACTCTTCGGTGTAATAGATAGTCTTGAGGTTGCTGACCATGCGAGGCCATTGTCTGTTTTCCGCCGTCATTATATAACCCTTCATGTTCCCTCGAAGATGACAATTACAAACTCCATTTATGTAATGATCAAAAACGTTCCTATATAGTTATATTTTACAGATCACGTCCCTATGTCAATGAAAATATTATTAGATCATAATAAACAGCAAGTTATATTATATATCTAATGATAATATTAGATGAAATAAGTGAAACTATCAGGTTTTTGGTGCCGTATAACTGGCATTCAAGCCCTTGTTATAAGA
>CAZYTT010000122.1:0-5066 GCA_964650235.1 uncultured Gammaproteobacteria bacterium
TTCTTCAGTACCCAGAGTCGTGAAATAGGCATCACCATCAAAGCTTAATGACTCATAACGCACTGTAGGACGCAGTCTGCTCGTTGCCTGATAGCCAGCCTGAATATAATAGGCATCACCAGTACCATCACCGCCAGTGACGCTAGTACCCGCCGTATTATCGATATTGAAATACTCGGCCAGCACATTCAGCTTTTTATAGCGATACTGGGCATCAACACCCGTAATGGTCTGTTCAACAACCGTATCACCCGAATTAAGGCCATGAGCAGAAGCAGCAAGACGCGTATCCTCAATAACATCACCAATCTTGCCCGACATGCCCAGATTCAGATTAATTTTAGGCACATCATAGGTCAGACGGTAAAAATAAGACTTAGAGTCACTGAAGTCCATGACATTGCCAATACCAATCTCGGTAAAATCACCAGTACTAACAAAAGTGTTATTAGCTATGGCAAATTCATATTTAACCGGTCCGGCCATACCCTCGACCGACACACCAATTACATGGGTCGGCAGAATCGCGGCCTCACCGTCTTCAAAATCAAGGAATGATGGTCTCGATACAGTATCCTGCATGATCACACCATGATGAAAGGTGTTATTCCAGTACCCCAGAGGTGAGTGAAAGCGTCCAGCACCGACACGGACCGTATCACCGACCTTGCGTTTAACGTACATCCGCTCCAGATCAAGCACAAAGCCCTCACCATCATTCTCGTAGACATACTCAATAAAGGCCTCGGTATGTTCATCGATCTCTTCTCTGGCAAACAGATCCAGGCCACCAATCGCAAAACTATCCGCCACAGCACTGTCATCACTGCTGGTAAATTTTGCATCACCCATGGCACCAAATTCAAAGGCGTATACCGGCGCTGTTATTGCCACAGCGCATACCGTCCCTATCGCCAAACCCAGTATTTTTTTATTCCAGTTCATTATTATTCTCTCCCGTGATTGATATGGATAACAGGTCTGATGTCGTGCACTATGGCAAGCGCAGCAAGACCTTGACCGAGTCGTCCACAGCCGCGGAGCTGACATATCCAATATGATTGATACTACTGCTAACCCATGACTTCACACTTGCTTCATCATTCTGGGTGTCATTCGGACTACCCTTACCAGTAAATATTCTTTTAGCCCAATAGGATTTCACCTGATTGGTATTTTTATGCGCTGCCTTTTGATAAAATTCATCCCTGATCGCATTGTCATTAGGCAGGTCTACCGCCATTACCGTGGAGCCATCCGGGAAAGAATCTGATTTTTTAAGAAAGATGGCACTAACCTGATCGACACTCAGGCTTGTCACCGGTGCGGCCTTATTTGCAATCACTACAACCTCTGCCATTACTGTGCTACTAACCCCAAACAGGCTAATGCCTACTAATATAGCCAACCATTTATATATTTTTTTATTCATTGGACTCTACTATCCTCCTCTACTCGAACTTCCATGACTGATTTAGCTCATCCTATTATTTATCAGGGACAATCTAACCTTACCTTTAAATCTACTTAACACTAAACTGCAACACAGTCTAATTCAGTCATGGCAGATTAACAATTCCAGCCTGAACCAAAGCTGAGCCTCACACTTTAAATCGTGAAACCAGTGAATACAACTGTCCGGCCATTGCATTAACCTGCTCACTGGTTAATGCAATCTGTTTACCACCCTCAGATGTCTGCTCAGAGACCTGACTGATAGCAACTACACTAAGATTGACCTCATCGGCAACGGCACTCTGCTCTTCTGCCGCAGTGGCAACCTCGGTATTCATCGCCCCAATGGTGGCGACAATCCTGCTAATCTTTGACAGTGTTTCGCCAGCCTTCTCTGACTGTTCGACACTACTGGCTGCCTGAGTCTGACTTTGGGTCATCACCTTCACCGCGGCCAGAGCACCACCCTGTAACTGTTCAATTATGGCCTGAATCTCTTCTGTTGAATGCTGGGTCCGCATCGCCAGCGTCCTCACCTCATCGGCAACTACGGCAAATCCACGTCCCTGCTCACCGGCACGTGCTGCCTCAATTGCGGCATTGAGCGCCAATAGATTGGTCTGTTCAGCAATGGCCTTAATAACATCCAGTACCGAGCCAATATTCTCGCTATCGGCCTCCAGTTTATGGATGACCTCGGCTGCATTTTCAATATCAGTGGCCAGTGCATTTATTTCATTGACGGTATTGATAACGACCTGCTTACCCAGCTCGGCCTCTCCCGAGGCCTCAACTGCCGTCTTGGCAGCGTTAGAGGTGTTTTCTGCTACCTTCTGCACCTTGCAGGTCATTTCCTGCATAGCCTGTGCCACCTGATCGATATCCGTGCGCTGTTTATCAATCCCCTCACTGGACACCTCGGTGATATGTGTCATCTGCCCAGCGGACTGCCGTAATTGACCAATCGACGAGATAATCTCCCCCACCAGGTGATGCAGTTTTTCCAGAAAAGTATTGAATTCATTGACCAGGGTACCCACTTCATCCCGCTGCTGGCTCTTAAGTCGTCGAGTCAGATCCGCATCGCCCGCTGTCAGATCACACAATGAACCTATAACATTGGTTAAATTATTGGCTACATTACTGGCCACATACCAGCCCAGACAGCCTAGCATTAGCAGCAGCATAACCCCGATAACCATGCCGAGCTTTAATGACTCTGCGGCCGCTTTGTTGGCACGATCAACTGACTCGGTAAAGGTGGCATAGACATGTTGGCGAAAGACATCAAGTCCCTGCGCAAGAGCCGCCACCTCGATCTCCATCGCCTCCATCCCGGGTTTGGCTGCAGAAAAATCAAGCGTACCCTGGATCATCTCCCGGGTAAGTCCGACAGCATAACCACTGTAGGCCTCCAGATGTTGCGCCTGCTCATCTAATTCGGGGGCAAAAGAACTGTCAATAGTACGAATTGACGCTAAATTGCCATTAATACTAACGATTTCGTTCTCAGCCTCAGCAATCAGGTCCTCATCCGCACTGGCAACAGCGGATGTTAGTAATTCCTTAATACGACCAAAATGAACAATATTTTTATCCGCCAGTTCCAGTGTTGGAAAATAGACATTACGAATATTCCCAAGCAGCTCGGCATTTCTGCCCGAGACATTTAAATTGATCGCCAGATACAGGCTAAAGCCAATAATTCCCAAGGCGGCAATCGATAGAATCTTGTATTTTATCGATCTGTTATTAAACCACTGCATAAATACTGCCCCACCCTCTATGATGAATTCCCTTTTTTCGTTTCATAGCTATATAACAATATTTAATACCAAGAGGCATTATGGGCTGTATTGGTTCAAGTGCTACAAAACGATAAAAATAGTTACACTATGCCTTACAACGACAGTTAGACAGAATTTCTTTAACGCTTTCAGCTAATAACATTTCACCCAGACTGGCTAAATGCCATTTTGGTAAATAATTCATATTCAAAAGCCCCGGAGACAGACCTGAATGTATCAGGAAGGAGGTAGGTTCAGGCCCAATATTACATCCATAACGTTTGTCCCTGTATGGACGGAGGCAAGTAGATCACCGGATATATCCAGACAGTGCCCCGAATCAGCCTCCCTCAGGCAAATACAAGGATCCAGATCAGACGATTCAATCCGCCCGATGCTGGCAGCATCGACCACAGCCCCTGCTGCCTCACCGTTACCATCGCAGCCATCAGTACCAGCTGCCAGCAGATACCAGCATTTATGGTCTGTCGCCGTCATCCCTAGCCCTACAGTCAATGCCAGGGCCTGGCAACGCCCCCCCCGACCAGGGTCTACCGGAAGTTTAACCGTAGGTTCACCGGACCAGATATGTAAAAACGACGGAGAGACGGTTAGCGTATGAATCAGCTGTTCAGCTACCAGATTAACATCACCCTGGATATAGTGCTGATGCTCGATTACCTGATAACCCTGTCGTTGAGCCTGATTACAGGCCGCCTTTCGGGCCCTGTCGGCATTAGCAATGATATGGTGCCTTAATAACGAAGAGGCTAATGGAGGTACCGTCGCAACTATCTGAATCTGTTGAGCAATCCAGTCAGGAAGCTTTTCAAGCTCATCGCCGCTGATCGGGTTAGCTGGACACAACAGCCCCGAACCTATAACCGCTGGATCATCACCAATGACATCAGAGATCAATAACACCTGGGAATGCCTGTTCTGCACGTAAGCCAGGAGTCCACCGCCCTTCAGCTGCGATAGCGCCGACCGCACTGCATTGATGGAATGAATGGCCAGACCACTGCCCAACAGCCAGTTATTGACCTGTTGTAATTCAGCTAATGTCAGGTTGTCAGGTAATGACTCAACCAGGGCTGAGCTACCGCCAGAGATTAAAAAAAGTACCGGGGCCGAAATCGGATCCAGAAACGCTATCAGCGCAGCACCAGCATCCAGGCTCGACTGGTCTGGAGTAGGATGCCCTGCGGCAACAAACTGAACCCGATTATCTGCAACCAATGCTTCACTGATAGCACCGTCACGACTAATGACAAATGCCGCCTTGACCTGTTCCGACAGGACCTTAAAGGCACCGGATGTCATCGCCCCTGCGGCCTTACCAATAGCCACGATATACTGAAAGTCATACGGGGCATGCTGATGCAACCAGTCAATGACACACTGCTCCCCATCGACTGCAGCCATGGCGGCCTGATAGATCGAAACGAGATTGGCGCGATGATCAGTCATCTAATCTCAGGTGTGCACTGCTGTAGTGATTCAAGCGTCAGGCAATAGAGCATTAGCAACGATCCTGATATTTACACCCGCAACCACGATGACATGCTGCATCATTGCAAAGATGCGTACCATTACAGGGTACGCAAGGCATCAAAACCAAGCTGCAGGTCCGCCTTCAGGTCAGCGACGTCCTCCAGACCGACGGCCACCCTGACCAGTCCGTCACCGATGCCGGCCTCTGCGCGTTGCTCGGGTGTCATGCGACCATGCGTAGTCGTGGCTGGATGGGTAATTGTCGTCTTGGCCTCACCCAGAATGGCGGTAATCGAGAACAAGCGGGCGGCAGTTATAAAAGCTCCTCAG
>CAZYTT010000123.1:0-5024 GCA_964650235.1 uncultured Gammaproteobacteria bacterium
CCGCTATAACTACCTTCATTCCCTCACGTAGCAATACCCCGTTATTGGCCTGTACCAGTATTCTGGATATTGTATCTTTCAGTCCAGTTAAACGTGTTTCGACCTGTCCACTGGACAAAAAATCTATATCCTCGTCAACGAAATCTATCGCTGCCTCAACATAACTGCGTAACTCAATTAATAAACCTAGCATCATCTGAATCTGTTGAGAAAACTCACCCTGTAGTGAGCGTAGCGCAGATTGAGCGGCCTGTTGGGAATCGCTATCTATCAGATCAGCAATTGCCTCGGCCTGGGCTAAATCCAGTTTGTCATTAAGGTAAGCACGCTCTGAAAATTCGCCCGGGCGTGCCAGTCTTGCCCCTGCAGCAACCACTGCCTGAAGCACCATATCCAGCACTACCCTGCCTCCATGGCCCTGAAATTCAACGACATCTTCACCAGTAAATGAATATGGGGCCTTGAAAAACAGGACTATCCCCTCATCAATAACGTGACCACTGGTGTCCAGAAAATTACTGTAATTGGCATATCGGGTTTTAGGATTTTTAATCAGGGTCAGGGCCTGACCAATTTTATGACTACCGGGACCAGACACCCTTACAATACCAACACCACCACGGCCAAGGGGTGTCGAAATTGCTGCGATGGTATCGTGTTGATCTTTCATATTTAGAATGTGATGAAGTCCGAAACCGAACTTCATCACTTTAATTCAAAACCTGACGTAGTTGACCTATATCAAAAAAGGCAGGCCATTATTTTTTAAGACTATGTGCCTTTTCAATGCGTCGAGTTATGACCCATTGTTGCAAGATAGATATCACACTGTTTGAGACCCAATACAACACCAGGCCAGCTGGGAAGAAGGCAAAAAACAGGGTAAAAATAAATGGCAAGGCCATCATTACCTTAGCCTGGATAGGATCAGGTGGTGGTGGATTGAGTTTCTGTTGAACAAACATACTGATACCCATTAATACCGGCAGGATATAGTACGGATCTTTGATCGACAGATCGTTAATCCAGCCAATAAATGGTGCCTGACGCATTTCAACACTTTCCAGTAATACCCAATACAGGGCGATAAATACCGGGATCTGAACCAGCATAGGTAAACAACCACCTAGCGGGTTTATCTTTTCAGTCTTGTACAGCTCCATCATCGCCTGGCTCATACGTTGACGATCATCGCCATAACGTTCACGTAGTGAGGTTACCTTAGGTGCAAGGCGACGCATATTTGCCATCGAACGATAGCTTTTCTCTGACAACTTATAGAAGATCAATTTAATAATCAGAGTCAGGATAATGATCGACCATCCCCAGTTATTAAGAACCCCATGCAGATAGGATAATAACCAGAACAGGGGTTGAGCTAAAACTGTCAGAATGCCGTAATCAACCGTCAATTTCAGTGTTGGTTCGATCGCCTCTAGGCGCTTTTGATCCTTCGGTCCAACATATAACTGATTGCTTATTACTTCACTTTGATTAGTGGCGACCTTAATCTGTGGTGACACCATTCCAAGTACGTATGGTTTGTTTTCTGGTGACTTAGTATAGTACTGATACGATTGATTTTTCGGGGGTAGCCATGCAGTGACAAAATAATGCTGGATCATAGCCGCCCAGCCGGATGAAATCTTTCGATTCAGATCGGCATCATCCATCGCATCAAAATCAATTTTTTCATATTTCTCGGCTTCAGAATAGATCACCCCACCCGTATAGGTATAGATAAACCGGGTAGTTTCATCATCGCCAGGGCGCGTGCGTTGAAATTGTTGGTAGGCATGGCCCTGCCATTCAGCCTGAGAATCATTGCTAATTTTATAGTCAACCTTAATAAGATAACTATTACTTTTGAATGTATAGCTCTTGGTGACTTTGACGCCCTGCTCGTTTTGCCAGTCTAATAAGACATTTAATTCATCGGCACCTTTACTCAGACGATATTCAGTCTGGGCACTACTATATATAGCATGATGATCAGGTGCCCCATTTGATGACAATAATCCGGATTGAGCAATTAATATCCGACTATCGCTATCCTGCATAAGCTTGAATGGTTCTTTCTCTTTCAGATCCACCGGATACTTTATTAGATCAACTTCCCTGATATCACCCCCACGAGTATCAATCTGGACCTCTAGGGTATCTGTGACGACTTTAATCCGCCCTGCACTATCCAGTTTTTGACTGGAAATTTTTGGTGTACTGGTTTCATCCACAACAGTCGATTGTTGAGTTGAAGCCACAGACGGTACGTCAATCGAGCGATTATCTTTAATTTGGCTCTGCGCTATTGATGTAGCATCAATCGTTGCCTGGGGAGAAATATCTTCCTGCCATGCCTGCCAGATCATTAACAGCACGAATGACAGTGCAAAAAATAAAATAATACGTTGATTATCCATTTGAGTGTTTGTCTATCCTTTTTTCCGGTACTGGGTCAAAACCACCTGCATGCCACGGATGGCATCGACCAATTCGACGTAGAGAGAGCCACATCCCTTTCAAGACACCGTGCTGCGCAATAGCCTGCTCTGCATAGTTTGAACAACTAGGATGGAAACGACATTGTGAAGCGAAAAACGGGCTGAGACAATAGCGATAAAATCGCACCGCATAAATTAGCAATTTGCGCATTGTCCGATCTCATTCCATAGCTTTACCAGTTGAGCCCTAATGTCGGGATTTTTATAAGTGGTAATAGAAGGTTTCGCCATGACAACGATATCTACATTCTTCAACCTGTCTCGATGTAACCGAAAGCTCTCCCGAATCTGACGTTTAATCCGATTCCGAAATACAGCCTTTCGAGCACATTTCTTTGACACTATGAGGCCCAGGCGAGGATGATCGAAATCATTCGTCCTGATTAAAATCGTAAAGCCTGAGCTGGGGAACCGTTTAGCCCGCTTGAATACCCGTTGGTAATCGACGGGACTGGTTAGTCGGTGGCATCTTGAAAACCGCTCGTCTACAGCCGTATTCAAGCCATTTGCCAATTAGGCGCTCAGACGCGTGCGACCTTTCGCTCTTCTACGCTTGATGACCATACGTCCGCCTACTGTCTTCATTCTGGCACGAAAACCATGACTACGTTTACGCTTTAAGTTACTTGGTTGAAATGTTCTTTTCATTGGACTATCCGTTATGACTTGTTATTTTAAGCCGCTGGACAGCCCAGCGAAACAAAGTGGACTAAAATACCCATTTTCACCCACTCCTGTCAATATAAATGATGTTTTTTTTCACTTTCGATCTGGCTAGATTAGCGTCCCAAACAGGTATACACTTGCTGGTCTTATGGAGGATAGGCAAATTCAAGGGCAGGCAACAACAAACGAATCACTGTGGCAAAAGTGCCTGGAGCATCTTGAAGCCGAGGTTACTACACAACAGTTTAACACCTGGATAAGGCCACTTCACGCCATAGAATCTGCTGATCAACTTCGCCTGCTGGCCCCAAATCGCTTTGTACTTGATTGGGTCAATGAACGTTTTATCACTCACATTACGGATATCTCTGTCCGCTACAGCAATAGCGAAAATTTTCGCGTTTCACTGGAGATAGGTAGTAATAATCACCCTGTCAGAGATACGGCAACGGCTAATACATCCATAGTTAGTTCCGGCCCCAGTAAACCAACAATATCAGTCAATCACCCTGCTGGGCCTGGCAATGCGCACCAGGATCAGGTCAATCACATACGCAGTATAAGACAGGAGTTTACCTTCGATAATTTTGTTGAAGGCAAGTCAAATCAACTGGCACGCGCTGCCTCTCAGCAGGTCGGTGAAAATCCGGGTGGTGCCTATAACCCGCTGTTTTTATATGGTGGGGTAGGGCTGGGCAAGACCCATTTGATGCATGCCGTCGGCAATATGATCGTCCAACGGAATCCTGATGCTCGCGTGGTCTATATTCACTCCGAACGATTTGTTGGCGATATGGTTAAGGCCTTTCAACATAATGCGATTAACGAATTCAAACGCTATTATCGTTCTGTTGATGCCTTACTCATTGATGACATTCAGTTTTTTGCCAAAAAAGAGCGTTCTCAGGAGGAGTTCTTTCACACCTTCAATACCCTGCTGGAGGGTCAACGCCAGGTCATAATGACCTGTGATCGTTATCCTAAGGAGGTAACAGGACTGGAGGAACGCCTGAAATCCCGCTTTGGCTGGGGATTAACTGTCTGTATTGAACCACCGGAGCTTGAAACTCGAGTGGCTATATTATTAAGTAAGGCTCAACAAATGAAGATGGACCTGCCTAATGAGGTCGCCTTTTTTATTGCCAAGCGTATTCGTTCAAATATTCGTGAACTGGAAGGGAGTCTTCGCCGAGTACTGGCGAATGCCCGCTTTACCGGTAAGCCAATTACCCTGGATCTTGCTCAAGATGCACTACGAGACCTGCTAACTCTGCAGGATCGACTGATCACCATCGAAAATATCCAGAAGACGGTTGCTGAGTATAGTCAGATTCGTTTGTCAGATCTCTTATCCAAGCGCCGATCCAGATCAGTAGCCAGACCTCGACAACTAGCCATGGCCCTGGCAAGAGAACTGACTAATCAGAGTCTACCTGAAATAGGGGAGGCCTTTGGGGGGCGCGACCATACAACTGTCATGCATGCCTGTCGTAAGATAAATGAGTTAAAAGAGAGTGATAATAAGACCGCTGAGGACTATGCAAACCTGTTGAGAACACTGACAACATAATCGGGATAACTTGTGGATAAAATAATCCTGTGGAAAACTAAAGTTTTCTCACCATCTTTTCCACAGGTAACTTCGAATTATATACATCATTAATTAACAGGTAAAAATTAGGTAATACTATGTTTAGCTTAAAGAAATAGAAGTTACCCACAAATAAGACTCGTACTAATAACTACTTTATTAATCTATAAATAAAATATAAATATATTATTATGAAACTAACAATTGATCGTGATGAACTATTAAAACCACTGCAACAAGTTGCCGGAGTTGTCGAACGACGCCAA
>CAZYTT010000124.1:0-4954 GCA_964650235.1 uncultured Gammaproteobacteria bacterium
GACCACCAATATGTATCACATTGATTTTATTTGTATTTATCCAATCCACTACCAATTCGTCATCGGTATTGGCATGCAGATCAACGGCCAGTACCGGTCGATTCAGGTGTCTAGCCATTTCTACTGCATAGGCTGTCCCACCATGTAAATTGTCACAATACAATAACAAACTACCATCAGAATCCTTGACGTTATTACTCGTCCTGACAAGGTGGTCATACTCCCTTGTCTCCGTTAACGGATAACGTTCAGGTATCGGTCCATCATCGGCCTGGCGTCCTGCAGAACAACTGCCTCCGCACTGAATACCGTTATCAAGCGCTACATCCAGAGCTGCTCTATCAACGCCCGTTTGACCGCCTGACAATATTTTTTCCAACATAATTTCCCCTGTGCTATTTAATTTTGATCAAAAGTAGGTCACCAGGGACCTGATGAACGAGTGCGCTTGCTGTAGAACCCAGCAGTCTATTTAGCCCACTCCGTCCATGTGAACCAGCGATAACCAAATCACAACCCAGTTCATTTGCCAGTCGACAGATCTCCACAACTGGCCGACCCAGTTCAATATGGGTGGTTAGTGATAGCCCGCCGCCAAATCCTGACACTATTTCTTCCATACGTTTTTTGGCCAAGCTCATCAGGGCCTCTTCATCAACCGACCAGGCGGCTACTGAAAAGGGCTCATCCCCTATAATCATTGGTGGCACAAATTCTACGATATGGACAAGATGAATGATGGCCGCATTTCGCTGAGCCTGATCAACCGCACGCTCAATTACCTTATCAACATGATCTGAATAGTCAACCGCAACCAGAATTGAATTGTACTGTGACATAGTTACTGAATAACCTTTCAGGTCATTGGTAAGCGATCAGGTAACAGGCGCCTGATCTGTTTGGGGTTAAGCTGGGTAAAATTCTTATCAAATTCATAACGAATAAGACTCCTGATCCGATTGTTGAGTTTCTCACGTAACAGGCCAAGAAAGGCCGGTGCCGCAGCGATAACCAGCCGATTACAGCGCATTTGATCAACACCATTCTCCAGATAAGCAACTACATCACGGGCAAAGTGCTGGGCCTCGGATTCTTTCACATCAGCAATAGGTTCGAGGTCATTACGACCATGACCACTCAAGTCATAACCATTGCTATCTACGCCAGCACTTGAAAAATTATCACTGCCGGCATTCACATCAGCCTGACTAAGACCATCAAGCTCTACCAGTGGTGACCTTGCACTTTCGGTGGTAAAAATTCGCGCCTTGGTACTGTCAGCAATTAATATCCAGAGTTTACTCATAAATCAATCCCTCTTAATTGAAACATGAATCCCCTGTAAAATAACGTCAGGGACCAGACCTGACAAGCAATAAATAAAATAATTACAGCTAGTACGACCACGTTCAATTGTTGGATTTTTATTTAAACTTAATCGCCAGTCAGGAAATTGATCAGACTCAGGGTCGAGTCCATCGAAAAAAGAGAGTGAAGGCCAGAAGTGGTGAATGAAACTCAAAACAGACCAAAATCCAGAAAAAAATTGATTAGGATTCTGTGGATATAACCACTTGAAATGACGACCGCGATACAGATTGCCTGCCCTCACAAAACGCCTCCTCTATTGGATAACATTAAAATACAATAGAACTGGGTAGTAATTAAGAAATGATACCCCAGATTCCTCTGGATTCCTACAGCTGAAATGTTAAGACATAGAATTGAATAAAAATTTGTCACCATTGCATAAATGGCAATAACATAAGTGCAGCATCAATACGACAATAAACATTAAATTTTCATCATAACAATTTGTTTATAAGGACCTTTAGAATATCAGGAAACCTTAATTACACATTTCATTTTTTATAAAAACGGAAAAACTATGTTGATATATATCATGCGTCATGGCCAGGCCGCTAAACCCAACGACCAGTCAGAATCTCAGCTTACAACCGAGGGCAGGAAATCTGTATCGAGACAGGCCCAGCAACTCAATCAGCATCTCAGCAGAAACGATAATAACCTGTCCGCGGTTATACACAGCGGTAATAAAAGAGCTGAAGAAACTGCAACCATCATCCATAACCTGGTTGCACCTTATGCCAGTATCACTCTTCAATCGGGATTACTACCCAATGACGACCCCAGGCTCATATTACCTCTGATTAAACAGTTGACACTACCAATGCTTATTGTCGGTCATTTGCCTTTTATACCCCAATTAATAGCGCTATTATCAAATGGAAAAACTGTAAAAGAACAGCTTAACCTGGCACCTGGCGTTATCATAGTTATGTCGAGCAGCAACCTCAGCTGGTCACTGGAATCAATAATATCACCTGAGTGTGACTAAAATGGAACGGGTGTTGTAATCGTCATTTGTTCTTTCAAGACCGGGTGAAAAAATTCCAGGTATTCTGCATGCAACATCAGGCGTGCGCCAGAACGGCCATAAAGTTCATCACCGACAATAGGTGCATTCAGACCATCCCGATGGGCTGCATGCAGGCGTAACTGATGGGTTCGACCTGTTAATGGATAAAAATAGACCCGAGCTCTATCTTTTTTTGATGCTATAAGCTGCCAGCGGGTTATTGCTGGCTTTCCGTATTTATAACAGACCAGCTGCCTAGGTCGGTCATCATAATCAGTGCGCAGGGGCAAATTAATATCGCCTGATGATGCATCTATATTTCCTGGTCCTGTATCCAGAATGGCAACATAGCGTTTGGTAATTGTTCGATTAATAAACTGACGCTGGAGCGCCTTGTGAATAGCTGCATTTTTAGCCACTAACAAAATACCTGAAGTCGCCATATCAAGTCGGTGAACCATCAATGGTCCAGTCAAACCTGGGTAATGATCCTGAACACGTATCTGGACAGAGTCTTTATAATGTTTACCAGGCACTGACAACAGCCCTTCTGGCTTATTAATAACGAGTATAAAATCATCTTCATAAAGAATAATACGTTGCAAGTTATTATCAACCGATGACGATCTGATGGTAAGAGACTCGAGTTCCATATTACCAAGCATAAACGGGAGTATAGAATGACACTTGCCTCGACAGGCTGGATAATATTGCCGATGGTGACGTACACCATCGGCAGGTGCCGCACCCCACCAAAATTCAGCTAATGCTAGAGGCTTGAAGCCATTACAATTCGCAAACTGAATCAGTTTTGGTGCCGCACAATCGCCCGTACCGCCGGGAGGTAGCTCATTATCAAAAAAACTCAACACTGAACGTTGTTGACCAGTGCTATTACTAAGCCTGTAAAGGTTGAAGATATGCCTTTGAAACTTTCGTGATAATCGAGCACGATTTTTTTTCAATACGCCCAATTCAGCCTCATACTCATCAATTTTACCCTGTATTACAGCTATTTTTTCAGCCCAATATTGTTTGAACTTCCGTCTACCCAATTTATCTGCCTGGCTCTGCATAGATAAATGATGCAATAGTGGCTGCCGGATTTTTTCACTGCCGCTTATTGGTATTGCCTGTCGTTCCCGTCGTCGCCTTGCACGCCTGACGGCATAGTGATCCTGTAACTGGCCAAGACCTAGATTATATTGTTGAGTAAGATCTTTCAGTTCTTCTTTAAGTTGCCCCCATACTTCCGCCTCAATAAGTGTATTTATCTGCCCTGTAATATCACCCAGCTTCCTGCCTCCTGTAGTTAAAATGCAATGATGCTGTATCTCATCAAATATAGGTGGTACAAATCCAGGTGTCGTCCAACTACCCGCCAACATCCCAGAATAGGCCACCAGATAACCTATGCGCTGCTGGTGATCACTGACAACCAGAACACCAATCATCTTGCCGCCATCATCTGCAGAAAAATCATAGCTAGACAATGCCCCTGATAATAATGTCTTCTGCACCTCCTCACTCGCTCTCTGGGCTAGAGGGTGAGGATCACCCGTAAAGGGACTGGGAAATTGTGATGGGATTTCAGTAGCTACTGGCTGGGGTGTAAAGTATGTCAGGTTGAGCATCAGGCAATATTAACAGGCTTGTCAATTTGAACGTAGTTGAATTTAATGATGAACTTCTAGCTTTTTTGTTAATTGCATCTGCTCATTTAGGAGTGCCATTTTATTTTTATGGGCCAGCTTGATCTGCTTATTCGCAGTATCGATCAATAACAGTACATCCAGCATTGCAGCAAACTCACCATATGGTCGGGCCCCAATAATCATAATCACATCTGTAATTTTATCTTTATTGATGAGCCCCAAAAAAAATGTTGGTGGAGATATAACTTCAACCGATTCGCCATAAAGTTGATCTGCATTGATCCGTTCAACTGATTCCTGATCAACCAGACAATTAATTAATTGCTCCGGATTTAAACCCACCTGGCGTGAAAGTTCCTGATAGATATACTGGTTCAGCTGATCCTGATAGAGAAAGAGTAGTTCAAACATAGGCCAGTACCGACCCTGATCATTGGCGCAGTGAGCAGCAACAGCGGCATATCTTGCCTGGCTATGCCCAAGCATAATAAAATTACGAACATAATAGCGGACCTGATTTGTATCTATATAATTTTTCTGTAGCCTTGGCAGAACATCCAGCACATGAAAGGCACATTCATCACATTCAAAATCAAGGAAACCAACAATTGCTACAGTCGCCTGCTCGGTGCCCAACGGAATTACAAACCCTAGCTCAACATCTAACCCGATAAATTTCTCGCTATGCTTGTGGCGTACACGTAATATTTTCTCGCTTGCCTGGGTTATCTGTTCATCCAGCATTGTTATTCGTAATTGATTCTCGGACAGTTGACGCTGCAGCTCTATACGTTTTTTTAACTGCTCCGGTGATACGCTCGCTTGAGATACACGTTCTTCTGGACCAGACTGGTCACAGGCTGTGATGAAAACCAATACAAACATCAGCATTGAACGAAAAACATATTGTTTTATCATG
>CAZYTT010000125.1:0-4924 GCA_964650235.1 uncultured Gammaproteobacteria bacterium
TCGTCTTCGGTCATAAAGGGTGCGGCCTTGTCCTCACCATGTCTGATATCGATATAGGTACGTCCCTTTAACATCAACTCCCAGTACAACAGCGGAAAGCCATTCGTCTTACCCCACCACCAGATCTTGCGCGGTACATTCGGCTCCATCTTGAATGAAGGTGTTACCTTACCACCATAGATAAATTCCGCCAGCATGACCTTTTCCAGTGATGTGGTAATCGGACATGAGGCATAGCCATCATATGAGGCTTCCAACGCTTTACCATCGATCAATGCCAGCAGGTTATCAACCAGCACCGGTGCCTGCTTTCTTACCGCCGCCGCCGTTTTACTATTCGGTGTGGATGTCGCATCACCAAGGGCAAAGACATTATCAAAGCGTGTACTCTGCAAGGTGTGTTGATCAACCTCGATATAGCCGGCCTCATTCGCCAAGGCAGAATCCTGCACAAACTCTGGCGGACTCTGTGGTGGGGTCACATGCAGCAGTTGATAATTTAAACTGGTGTGTGATTTATTACCCTCATCATCCGTTACCTCGAACACGGCCTCGCGTTTGCCCGCCTCAATAGCGACAAGGTTATGTTTAAAATGCGGTGTGATGCCATAGGAGGCAATGACCTTATTCAGGGCCTTGGCGAAATACGGGACACCAAACATCCCAGGTGTCGCGGTCAGAAAGTGGACATCACAACCATCCAGTAAACCACGTCGGCGCCAGCGGTCTGCGGCCAGATAGGCTATCTTCTGCGGTGCGCCTGGACACTTAAATGGCAGTGGTGGCTGGGTGAACAAGGCCGCCCCCCCGGTAAACCCGTCAATAAACTCCCAGGTCGACTGTACCGTATCAGCACTGTAATTCGAACATACGCCGCCATGATCGATGGCCTCCTTTAGCCCGGCAATCTTATCCCAGTCATTTTTAATACCGGGACAGGCAATCAGATATTGATAACCAATCTTCTGTCCATCGGCCAGCATCATATCGTTATTGTGGGGATCAAAACCTGCTGCCGCAGCCTGTATCCATTCCACGCCTGAGGGGATCAGAAATTGCATCGGCCGGGCCGTCTTTGCCAGGCTGTACTCACCACCTCCTACGATGGTCCAGGCCGGTTGATAGTAATGAATATCGCTGGGCTCAATCAGACCAACCGTTAAACTGGGACGCTTGCGTCGCAATACCGCCGCCGCCGTAATGCCTGCGGCACCACCACCGACAATAACAATATCAAAACTTTTCATCACACACTCCTGTAGACGGATAGAAAGACTGATTCATTTTTATTTTATTCTTTTGTAACCCTGGCATCTTCAACCAGGAGCGGATAAAAATAACCGAAGTCAAAATCCTTATCGAGGGAAAGTTTACCTTCAATAACAACAGTATCACCGACAGCTGAAGTATCCGTCGTGACAACGGTTAAATCCTCCTGGCCACTGCCATCAACCAGATGCAACCAGTTTTTACCCATAACACTGGCCGTGTATTTTGTCACCTGCCCGCGGACATGAATTGTTTTGTCTTTCAGGGCCGCTTTTTGGGCATAGACTTCAGCAATAGTATGACCACCCTTAACCGGGGCAATTTTAGTCGCTGTGGTTGTAACAGGCTGGGTCTTGGCATGTACTGATGCCGGTGCGTGGAGTGATCCCATTCCGCCCATCATTCCCGCTGGCATACCGGAGCCAGGGGCCGCCGATCCTGAGAGATCCTTGACCTCAACAGCCATGGCCGAACCATCTTCTGCCAGATAACTATTCACAAAATAGATCATCGGAAAATCGCGATTCATAGATTTACTGTGAAAGTTGGCCATCGGCATTTCTGTCACAAAACCAGTACGATCGCCCACTTTTAATGACGTCTCGGGACCAGCAGCCCAGACCTTACCTTTGCCAGTGTCGATCTCGACATAGGTATAACCTGCGGCTGCAATGACATCGGTGATTTCACCAAATACTTTTGGGGCGCCCGGGGCAGCAAACGTCGGCGATGAAAGACATACACAGCTGAGGACAACTACAGCTGAAAATAAATTACGGAACATGTTCATAAGTAACTCTCAATTAATAGATAACAGGGAATATATTAGGCTATTTGAACCTTAGTTGCGAATTAGACGGGACTATAAATGATCAATAGCCCGCCAGTTTATAGGCATACCAGGACACTTCACCACGACGTTGACAATATCAGTGTGATAATAGGATAGACAAAGCGTTTTCACCCATATATTTTATGGGTATTGAAGCTGAATGCTGATGCCCGGAGCAGTAGCTAGCCCGCATAAGTGAATGTCATGGATTGGATAAACACACGATATATAGAGTAAGGTTATGATGAAGATTGCCGTTTTTAGCAGTAAGTCCTACGACCGCGAGACATTCCAGGCCGCCAATAAAGCGTCGGTGGTGCATCAACGGTTTGATTTCACCTTTCTACAACCACACCTCGATTCTGGCACCGCCAGACTGGCTCAGGGCTTCGATGCCGTTTGCGTCTTTGTCAATGACCACATCGACCGGGATTGCCTGGATCAATTACATGGCTATGGCATTAAATTAATTGCGCTGCGCTGCGCCGGTTTTAATAACGTTGATATTGTACATGCCACAGACCTGGGTATGCACATCGTCCGTGTACCGGCCTACTCGCCCCATGCCGTCGCTGAACATGCCGTGGCCCTGATCCTGACACTAAATCGTCAGACCCACCGCGCCTTTAATCGTATCCGTGAAGGCAACTTCTCCCTCAATGGCCTGCAGGGTTTTGATCTCAATGGCAAGACCATCGGTATTGTTGGTACCGGTCGCATCGGCAAGGTCATAGCAACCATCATGCACGGTTTTAGTTGCCGGGTTATTGCCATGGACCCAGAGCCCAATAAGGCCTGTCTGCAACTGGGCGTGGAATATGTCTCACTTGATCAACTCTTTGCCCAAAGCGATATCATCACATTGCACTGCCCACTGACGGCTGACAATCTACACCTGATCAATGCAGAAACAATTAGGCAGATGCGTGATGGCGTCATGTTAATCAACACGGGTCGCGGCGCCTTAATAGAAACACAGGCTGTCATCAATGGCCTGAAATCAGGCAAGATCGGATATCTTGGACTCGATGTCTATGAACAGGAAGAAAACCTGTTTTTCCAGGACCTGTCAGAAACGATCATTCAGGATGATCTGTTCGAACGCCTGTTAACCCTGCCCCATGTTCTGGTTACCGGGCACCAGGGATTTTTCACCCACCAAGCCCTGAATGAGATTGCCCGAATAACCATAGATAACATTTGTCAGTACGAACGGGGAGATACACTCACTAATTCTGTTACGGTTTGATAAAAAATACTTCAACAGTTGCTATAAATGAACACTGCAAATAACGGGTGAAAATAAGGCTTATCTACCGAACACCTGAGCTCACCTACATTTGATTCTGTGTGAGGACTTGGCGTAGCCAAACCGAGCAGCGAGTCAAACGAAAGGTGCAGCAATTTGTTATGCGACACCCGCTCACACGCTGCGGCTACGTTGTCATTGCAATCCACGGATAACAATTTTTCCACCAGCCTTGTTCGCATCCATCAGCTTGTGTGCTTCGCGCAATTGATCAAACTCAAAAACTGGCCCCGTTTTGACCTCGAGATCACCGTTTCCAACTTGGGAAACATAGTCTTGAAGCTGCTGGTGCGACAAGTCCGCCGCCTCGCCGCTGTAAGAAGTGAGCTTGACCCCCGAGGGTATGTCTCCCATTGGATGAAAGTCTTTCAGCACCCATTCCCCTCCCAATATCCCAGTCATACAAACTATGCCGCCGCCGCCCACACAACGCAGGGAGTCAAGCAAAGTTGTAGCGCCAATCAGTTCAAGCACACGATCATATGGCGTTCCGCGACCCCCGAGAATTTGATTGTGGATTTCCCCGGTATCGGTCCAGACTTCATCGGCGCCCGCAGCCTTCAGCGCATCAGTTTTCCCAGGGTCACGGGTGGTGGTGCCAACCACCAAACCACTGTGTTTAGCCAAGGCCAAGGCAGCCATTCCAATTGAGGAGGTGCCTCCCCGAATCAATAACGATTCGGCCCTATCAATTTCGAGACCCACATGTAGGGAGCCATGTGTGGTCTGCAACATTTCGGGCAAAGCAGCCAGTTTTTCCCACGGCAGTTGAGTGTTGATGGGGAATACGCATTCATGTGGAACCAAAGTGTATTCGGCATATGACCCATCGAATTCCCTGCCCATTCCCCCCATAATCGCCGCGACAGTCGCGCTAGGGGCTAAATCTAATCCGCCTGGCTCAACGACTTCACCAACGCATTCGATACCCAAAACACGTGGGAACCTTACCGTTGGGGAATCTCCAATTCGTGTGAACCATTCTGACCGATTCAACCCAAATGCCCGGATTCGAATTAAAGCACAGCCATCACGCGGCTTCGGTGTCTCAACATCCTCAAGGCGGAATTGTTCAGGCCCGCCTGCTTCATGTATTACCCACGCCTTCATGTCTACCCTCCAATGTGGCATGTGTCGCATAACGCTCTATTCACCCGAGCGTCATTTTAGCGACAGGTGTAATTTATTGTTATGCAGCTGATTCATGCGCCACATCCCATCCAGGAAATACGAGTACAACCGGATGGCACTTTTGTGCCCTGGCTAATATCTGGACTCTCTCAACACCAAGTTGAAAACGATTATTTTTTAAAAGCAAAGATCGTTGACTGTGGAATGCCTGTTAATTCTACCAGTTAGTTTTGGCTGAGTTCCTGCAGCTCGCATATAATTCTGACAGATTCTCCTACGGAGACATCAATACATTTTTTGGGCTTTGAATAATCTTTCATACTATTTTCTCCGATAATCGTGAGGTGTAACGCTTACACAACTTCTAAGAGAATTCTATCCTT
>CAZYTT010000126.1:0-1757 GCA_964650235.1 uncultured Gammaproteobacteria bacterium
AATTTTGCAGAATAACCGCCAGATTGATGTCATGAGTGGCGCATCAGTGAAGAAAGTTTTAGGGGTGCTTGAGGGGCTAGTCAAAGATGATAGTGATAAATATGCCACCTTCTGGGGTCAGTTTGGTCGGGTCCTGAAGGAAGGTATTGCCGAAGACAGTAGCAATCAACAACGGATTGCCGGCCTGTTGCGCTTTGCCTCAACCCATGATGATGCTGAAGAGCAAGAGGTTTCGTTGACTGACTATATTGGTCGGATGCAGGAGGGGCAGGACAAGATTTATTATATTACCGCTGAGTCCCTGTCAGCAGCTCGAAACAGTCCGCATCTGGAGGTATTTAAGAAGAAGGGCATCGAGGTCCTGTTGATGTTCGATCGTGTTGATGAATGGATGATGTCCTATATAACTGAATTTGATGGTAAGTCATTTCAGTCGGTGGCCAAGGGTGATTTATCCCTGGGTGACCTTGATGATAAAGAAGAACAACAGGCACTGGAAAAAGATGCCGATGATCTTAAGTCTTTTACTGACCGTGTTGCTGAAATCATGACCGATAAGGTCAAGGAGGTTCGTGTTACGCATCGGTTGACTGAATCACCGGCCTGTCTGGTCGTAGAAGAGCAGGATATGGCAATTAACCTGCAGAAGATGTTAAAGGCAGCGGGGCAGGCCGTGCCTATAAGCAAACCTATTCTGGAGATTAATCCCCATCATCCACTGGTGGAAAACATCAAGGACGAGATAGATGATGATCGATTTCAGGAATGGGCTAATGTGTTGTTTGATCAGGCCTTGCTGAGCGAGGGCGGACTGCTCGATGACCCGGCGGCGTTTGTGAAACGCATGAATACCCTGTTTCTGCGTATGCATGCCTGAGCCTCGTTGGGTGTTGCCAACACCCTTGAAGACCCCTGCTGGTACTGCCTAGGTGAATTCAGGTACCCGTCTGGATCGGTGGTTATGGGCGGCGCGTTTTTATAAGAAGCGTCGCCTGGCCACCGAGGCGGTGGCAGGTGGGAAGGTGCAGGTAAATGGTCATCGAGCCAAGCCTGGTCGGTCAGTAAATCAAGGTGATGAGATCTGTGTTAATCACGGTGGGATACCGATAACAGTGATTATCCAGGGCCTGTCTGTTCAGCGTGGGTCAGCGAGTGTAGCTCAGCAGTTGTTCAGCGAGACCGAACAGAGTGTAGAGTTGCGTCAGGTACAGATTGATCAACAGCGTTTGATTCGGCAGGCGGCACCACGCTCGAATAAACGACCGGATAAGAAAGGGCGGCGAGACATCGCTCGCTTTCGTGGACGTTAGTCGTGTTGGTGCTAGACTGGTTTACGCCAATGTGATACATCTATTCCTATGATATTTTAGTGGGAATGGTTATGGGTGTGCGCTTTGTCTACTGGCTAGCTGTACTGATACTGGGTTTGATGTATGCAAGCACAGTCACTGCCCAGCGTGCCTGTGAGGTGGCTGCAGGTAATCCCCAATCCTACCAGATAGACCCCGCTAGTAATGCTGTCGTTATCGATCAGGCATCGAGCCTGATGTGGATGCGCTGCGCTGTGGATCAACAGTGGGCGATTGACCATTGTGACCGACAGGGTGGCAGTTATACCTATCGTGAGGCGCTCGATTATATCTCTTCATTAAATCGACGGGGAGGGGCCTTCGGTTTTACCGACTGGCGTCTGCCGACAGTGACTGAACTGCTTGGTACAGTAGTGTCTGGCTGCTGGTCACCAGCACTTGATACGA
>CAZYTT010000126.1:1857-4889 GCA_964650235.1 uncultured Gammaproteobacteria bacterium
TGTCTATAGCCAGGCAAGTCAGTATGTGCTCAAGGGGTTCGGCAATGGATTCCGTAAAGGGTGTAAGGTAGGGGGAATCGGCCATTGACAACAGGTGATGGCTCAAGCCCAGGATTAATAAAAGCCGTTGGCTGTCATTTGTAATCTGTTCAATTAGCTCGTGTTGATGAAAATTAACAAGTAGATAAATCATTGAATCAGGTAAGCGGAACTCTTCATAAAACCGATTCATTATTGAACTGTGCTGGATACCAAAGGCCTCCAGTTCGAGTTGATCAATCGCAATCTTTTCTGCGTGAGAACGCTCTAGCAGTTGTTGATAGAGTTCAGGTGAGTGATTAGCTAACACTAGCATACCAATATCATGCAGCAGACCTATGAACTCCAGATCATCCGCAAATTCCGGTTTGATTAATTCGGCGATTGTACGGGTGGCCATGGCAGTGGCCACACAATGATCCCATATCATCTGATTGGCCGCGGTATGGGTATTACTGCCATGTAAGGTCGCCATGACGACAGCACTGCGGATGCTTCTTAACCCCAGTACGCGGATAGCAGCCGGTATATTGGTGATTTCATGACTGCGACGGAACAGTGGGGAATTGGCATGACGAATAGTGATACCAGCCAGTACAGGGTCTTTAACAAGAACAGATTGTAATTGAGCAATATCGGGTTCGGGATGATGAATAATCTCCAGGGCCTTCACACCCTCTGGCGAGACCTGTGGAAAGGCAAGCTGTGAGATATCAATAGACATGGCGATTAAAAGATCAGCGTCTCAAAGATGGGCAGGCTATCGCTATCATTTAACAATTTATCGCTGATTAAATACGAGGCGGCTGACCAGGTCTGATTCAGGTTGGCGCGACGACCGATCAGTGAGCCACTCTTGCCATCATAGTATTCTGCCCACTTATCCTGGGGTAGTCTCAGGGTGGTAATTTCAAACGCAGAGCGGGCGAGATCCTCCCGGCCGGTCCTGATGGCAGCGCCGGTAAAGGCCCATAACAATGTTGGCCAGTTGCCGCCATTATGATACGACCAGGCAACATTTTTGGGGTCACTTCCGGTCATGATAGCCCATTCCTTACCAGCAACTGCCGGGTAGATAAGCTTCAACGGCATTTGACCAATAAGCTGATCCCAACGGTTGGTAAAAAGGTTCATAATCTTTTCTGCTTGTTCATCCGTTGTCAGGCCAAACAGCACAGCGAGCAGGTTGCCTAGGGTGAAGAAGCGAAAATCCATCTTGCCAGGTCCCAGGTTACCCACCAGGTAACCTGATTCAGCATCCAGCCAGCCATCGAGCCATTCAGGTATGCTTTCAGGGTTAATATTTAACAGGTTAACAGCATCCCAGCCAAATTCCTCTGACGAGTAGCGGTGTATCTCGTTGAGCCTGACAATATCCAGCCAGTAGTACAGGCGGATATAAGAGCGTAGGGTCTGCAGTCGTTTACGCACCATGGCTAATAACTGGTTGTTGTCGTCGTTGCTGAGTAACAAGTCCTGTGCTGAGAGCAACATGCCATAAAATAAGGATTGAATTTCCAGCGGGTGTCCATTAACGCCCATTCGACGGTCAATCATGCACGATCCGTCAGGGACCAGCATGGCCGGTGATGTCTCAAAACTTTCTTTAAGATAAAGGCGGAGTATCTGGCGAATACCATGTTGAAAAGGTTCGCTATGGGCCAGGTCGGCATCTCCGCTGATAAGGGTGTAGCTCCGTAACAGGATGATCCACCACATGGCGGAATCAACCGGGGCGACACGACCTATAGCGCGGTCACCAAAATCGGCAACGAGTGTGCTGCCGTTATCGGTATCAATATCTATGGCAAAACTGGCAGGCATCAGACCGTCTGCCAGCTCATGACCAATCATCTGAGTCTGTTGGCTGCGTAATTTTAAAACGACCTCAAGAAAGTTCCGGACGATGTCATAGCGCCCCTCCATCAGGAAGACCAGTGCTGATGGGAAGAAGTCTCTGATGAAACATTCATTATAGTTGCTGGCGCTTAATGATGTATCGCGGGCGGCAACTGTCCCTACGGGTTCGCCATTATGGTAGATAATGGCATCGTTAAGCAGGTCCTGTGCGTCCTTGATAAATACATTCTGTGACATGTGTTATTTCGCCTAACCTAATTTAATAAGCCATTTTTATTGCTGCAGTGACACCTCGGCCCCTATGGCAGCGCTGATCATAAACATACTCTATCTGTGTCGGCCGGACAGATGAAATGGTTTAACTTTAACGATTTCGCTATACTGTCCTCAACCAAATAATCGAATAAATCTATATAAATGATATGGGAATAGAGTGGGACGACAATCAAAAAAAAACGGGGTGCTAATAACCAATCTTGGTACACCTGATGCACCTACTGCTCCGGCCTTGCGTCGTTATCTTGCAGAATTTCTTTCTGATCCCCGTGTGGTTAATAGACCGCGATGGTTCTGGTTGCCAATCTTATACGGTGTCATTCTACGTATCAGACCCAGGCGTTCGGCGCAAGCCTATCAACGGGTCTGGACGGATGAAGGCTCGCCACTGATAGTCAACGCGCTCAGACAACAGGCCGGTATACTACAATACCTGCCAGACGATATGCCGGTGGTACTGGCCATGCGTTATGGGCAACCATCTATAGAAACTGGATTGAAGGCATTACGTGATCAGGGTGTCGAGCGAATAATGGTATTACCGCTGTATCCGCAATTTTCCGGTTCCACAACAACATCTACTTTTGATGCAGTGGTCAGGGTGATGCAGCAGTGGCAGGATTTGCCAGATCTACACATGGTTATGAGCTATTTTGATAATGAACACTATATTCAGGCTCTGGCTGATAGTGTTCGAGATTACTGGCAGCAGCATGGTCAAGGTGAGTATTTACTAATGTCGTTTCATGGTACCCCGCAGTCTATGCGTGAGGCGGGTGACCCGTATTATAATCACTGTAAAGTCACAGCAGACCTGCTCAGACAAAATCTGGGACTTCAGGATGACAGGTGTCTGT
>CAZYTT010000127.1:0-4825 GCA_964650235.1 uncultured Gammaproteobacteria bacterium
AATTCATCGAGATCAATGATAGCCTGCAGGACAGCATACAGCAGGGAGACCTGCAACAATTCACCCACCTCGCGACCACTCAGTCTGGCCACCAGACCATTGGTCAAGCAGCACTAAAACAAGCACTTGACGGAATTACCTCGCTAGATGAAGTTGCACGTATCTGTTTTGGGGCCATATAACAATGGCCCTTTTTAACTACAATGGTCGCAACGCAAACGGTGAGCCAGTAAGCGGTCAATTAAAGGCGGACAGTGCCGATGCAGCTGCCACTCTGTTGATGCAGCAACATGTAACACCAATTGAAATTAACCCAACCAAGATTGACCGCGATATCATTCAGGCGCTGAGAGCGCGGTTCAGTAAAAAAAAGGTCGACAAGATTGACCTGATGTTTTTTTGTCGTCAGATGCACACCCTGCTAAAAGCGGGTGTACCGATACTCAGCGCCCTCAAAAACCTCGCCACGGCCGCCAACAACAAGGATCTACAGACGGCCATACAAGAGGTCCATGATGAACTTAGCTCTGGCCAGGAGCTCAGCGTCGCCCTCAGACAACATGGTGATATTTTTCCGCCTTTATTCGCCAGCATCATAGCCGTTGGTGAGGCATCCGGCAGTCTGGACATAAGTTTCCAGCTACTGGCCAACTACATCGACAAAGAACGGGAGTTAAACAACAATATCCGTAGCGCCTTACGCTACCCAATGATAGTTATTGCCGTGATCGCCATTGCAATGGTCATAATCAACATGATGGTAATCCCGGCATTCGCTAATATTTTTAAATCATTCAACACCGAGCTGCCCTTGATGACCCGCATTCTGATCGGCACATCAGATATCTTCCTGCAGTATTGGCCCGCATTGTTACTTGGGATAGTGGTCACATACACAGTTGTCAAGTCCTACCTTAAAACCGAACGTGGACGCTGGCAGTGGCACGGCTATAAGATCAAACTGCCATTGATTGGCGATATTATTTTTAAAGCTATCCTGGGTCGGTTTACCAGCACCCTGGCCATCTGCATCAAGGCCGGCATGCCCTGGCAAAAGACCTTCGATATTGCCGGCAAGACAGCCGACAATGATGTCATCGCTGCCAAAATTAATGACATTGGCCAGCACATTGAGCAAGGTATGACCATCACCCAGGCCAGCAGTGAAAGCAGTATGTTCCCACCACTGGTCATACAGATGATTCAGGTCGGGGAACAGACGGGTTCAATAGACACCCTGATCACTGAGGTCAGCGAATTCTATGAACAGGAGGTGGCATACAAGGTTAAAACCCTTAATGATGCCCTGGAACCTATCATTTTATGGATCGTTGGTATGCTGGTGCTGGTACTGGCCCTGGGCGTCTTTTTACCCATGTGGGACCTAGGTGGTGCCGCCATGGCCGGTAGCTAAAAATAATAAGCGCGATGTCAAAAAACCACCACCCATTCTAAAGTTTTTCCTTATTTTGACGATTATTGCTATCAAGATGACACAGTGTGTCTTCCATTTTAAGACAAATATTCATACTACTGGAGTAATTAAATGAAGACTCAACGCGGTTTCACCCTTATTGAACTGGTTATGGTTATTGTCATCCTTGGCATCCTGGCGGCAACGGCCGTACCTAAATTTGTCAATCTGTCATCACAGGCTTCTGCAGCAGCGGCCCAGGGTGTGGCAGGCTCACTCGGATCAGCATCTACAATCAACTATGCATCAGTCGCAGCTGGCGGTACCGGCACGGGTGTAACCAGCTGTTCAACGGCAGCAAGTGCCCTCGAGGGTGGTCTACCAACAGGTTACACTGTAACCCCAGCGACTACCGTACCATCAGGCACTTCTGCCACCTGTACAGTAACGCATACTGCATCAGGTAATACTGCAACATTCATGGTGATTGGCGAATAATAGCCAGATCTATCTAACTGCCAGCATCATGAATCCACGCCTATATGTTCAAACGAACACACAGACGAGCAGAATTCATGGTGCTGGCATTTTCTCAACCCGCTAATTCAACTCATATTATCCAGCAACCCGTCAAGCATTTCCCCAGACATCGATGTCGTGGATTTTCTCTAATCGAACTGGTCATGACAATGACCCTGATCGCGATACTCAGCGCCGTCGTCATCAGCCGCTGGAGCCCCTCCAGCTTTGAACTACAGGCTACCTCCGAACAATTGTTGGCCGACATCCGCTACACCCAGAAAATGGCAATGACTCGCGGCGAACGTTTTCGTATAAATCTGCAGAACAACCGCTATTGGATTACCACCAGAATTGGCAATAGTGGCATCGCCAGCCCGGCAACAAATGAGACAATCAGCTATCTGAACAATGGCATACGTCTGACGAGCCGTTATAATCTAATCGTTTTTGATGGAAATGGTGCCCCGTATACCAGCGCCAACCTGCCGGGCACACCATTGACGGGAAATGCAACGATCACCCTGAACTCAGGTAGCCGCTCTCGTACCCTTCAGATCTCACCGTCTACTGGGCGCGTAGTCATCCTGTGAAACCAACCACCGACCAGGCATTAACAATTAAATGGCAGAAACATTCAGGTCTGTCCTTGATCGAGTTAATTATCTTTATCGTCATTGTGGCTATCGTCACCTCCGGTGTCCTGTTGGGGTTTAACCGGATGCTGACCGGCTCGGTCACTGCAAACCAGCTTAGCCAGGCGGCCTATCTGGCCCAGCAACGGATGGAGCTGATCTTGCCACAACGCTATCAACTGGGCTTTTCAGGCTTTAATGCTAACTCATTTGATCCATGTACAAATTCACCCACGTCTACCCAGCCCATCTGCACTGTGATACCGACAGGTTACACGGTGAATGCGACCTTGACTAATAACTGGCTGGGAAACACCAACTACAAACTGGTTGATATCAGTGTAAATGGGAAAGGCCATGCACAACTGCAGGCACTGGTCGCTAATTACTAATATGGCACCGATGAAAGTACAACAGAATGGTTTTACGCTCATTGAGCTGGTGATGGTCATAGTATTAACCGCCATCATCGGGACACTCGGTGCCCGCATCCTCACCAGTGGCTTTTCATCATATGCCACAGGAAAAGACCTGCTTGAAATAGAATGGCAGGGTAACCTCGCCCTCGAGCGCTTGGGCAGAGACTTACGTATAATCCGTTCAGCAACGACCGCCGACCTTACAATATCGCCGGGCAACAGAATCAACTTCATAGATATCAACGGCGACACCATTAGTTATGTCCTATTAGGCACCACACTACAACGCAATGGTGAGACCTTGGCCGATGACATTAGCAGTCTGAGTTTCACCTATCTCCGTAGCGACGGCAAGACCACTGCCACAAACACCAACCAGGTACACTACATTGTCGTGAGCCTGACATCGACCAGCGGCGATCTCAGTAAGAATATCCGCACCGTTATTCACCCTAGGAATTTTCAATGAGTAGTCGCACTAATCAACGTGGCTCATTGATGATTGCGGCCATAGCAATACTGGTCACACTGGGACTATTCAGCGCCGCCGCCAGCCGTCTGTTTATCACTCAGACCAGTAATAGCACCGATTTTTTTCTTTCCCAGTCAACCCTTCTACTGGCCGAATCTGGTCTGGAAAAGGCCAAATATGAGCTTTCAGTTAACTCGGCCTATACTGGTGAAACCGCAACGGCCTTTGCTAATGGAACCTTCAATATCTCTGTCATGACAACTGATTCCACTGGCACAGCACTACCCTCCGATGCACGACGAATTCGTAGTACTGGCAACCTGGCCAGTGTTAGCGGGATTATCATCACTCGCACCATAGAAACCATCGTTACTCTCGCCAGCAACACATCAACTACCGCCTTTGCGGCCGGTAAAAATGGAACAATTTTACAATGGGATGGTAGCCAATGGAACCCTATACCCACGCCTCGACGATTGGAAACCGATATTAAAGATGCCTATTGCAGCAGCGCAACGAATTGCTGGTTCGTCGGGAAAGATGGGGAGATAGTCCATTGGGATGGTACAACGTTTACAACCACATCGAATTCATCTAAAGACCTGAACGCAATTTCATGCAACCCTTTTAATCCGGCACAATGCTTTGCAGTAGGCGAAGAAGGTACGATCCAGACTTGGAATGGTAGCAGCTGGATACAAAGCAGATCTGCTAACCGCAAAGAGCTAAATGGCGTGTTCTGCCTGAACGTGGAATGTTATGCTGTGGGCAAGGATGGCACGATATTACATTATAATGGGAGCAGCTGGATTGATGAGTCCATCGGCGGCAGAACCGACCTGAACGCTATCCATTGCCTCACTGTGAATGACTGCTGGGCTGTTGGTGACAATAACAATCGTAGTTTCACTCTGCTACAACGTAACAGCAGTGGCTGGACCGATCGCTCACAATATGACCGCCGAAATAACGTAGACCTGAACGGGATCGCCTGCCTGCCATTGAGTTCAGATTGCTGGGCTGTGGGTGATAACGGCACACTGATGCGTTTTAACGGCTCGCTCCCCTGGACACTCTCAAGCAGCCCAATAGGTAGTAAAATAAGCGACGCAACATGCTCATCAACAACAACAGAATGCTGGGCTATTAGCTCGTCCGAAAGGTCTGGTCCACTGCGCTGGCAAGGCGGCGGCTGGATAACAACACCAATATCATCGAGAAACACTAAATTGTCGACCATTGCAATTATATCGGGATCGGGTAGCGGCTCAGGTACCCTAACGGTTTCAGGCTGGGAAGAGTTGATACCCTGATGCCATCGCCCTCTTTATAGCCTGACTTAAGTTATTTCAGTCAGCTGCCGTTA
>CAZYTT010000128.1:0-4808 GCA_964650235.1 uncultured Gammaproteobacteria bacterium
TAGTAATAAATTTATAAATTAGCCGGCCTGATGTTGCTGATCATTTTCAGATATCTGCCATACCGTGGGGTATCCCAAAGCCCAGCCTTGACCATAATCAATACCGATCTGGTTAATTGTGTGTAAACAGGCCTCATCCTCTACAAATTCTGCAATTGTTTCCATTTCTAGTGCATGTGCCAGACTATTGATAGATTCAACGATCATATAGTCTTTCTTGTTAGTCGCAATATTGCGGATAAAGCATCCATCAATCTTAATATAATCAACGTGCAGAGATTTAAGATAGGAAAAAGATGATAGTCCCGTACCGAAATCATCAAGAGAAAATTTACATCCAATCTCACGCAGTTTATCTATCAAGTGCTGACAGTGACCTAAATTACTAATAGCGGCGCTTTCAGTTATTTCGAATATAAGTTTAGTAGGGTCAATATTGTATTTGCTGAAAGCATCCTGTATATAGCTCAACATCTCTTTATCACCCAGTGCATCACCTGATAGATTTATCGCATAGATACTCTGGTCATTTACGACAGAGATGTTTATAAATGTTTGATTAATTACCCAGCGATCAATATCAGCCATCATATGATAACGTTCAGCAGCTGGTAAAAAAGCACCTGGTAGGATCAGATCATCCTTACCTTTTTCCCTCAGACTGATCAGTATCTCATAATGATTTACATGTCCTCTGGATTCAACCAGAGGTGAAATTAACTGTCGACGTAGGATAAACTGATTTTCTGCCAGGGCCTGGTTGAGGCGTGGTACCCAGGACATTTCCTGGTGACGTCGATCCAGAAGCTCGTCTTCAAGTTTATATATACAGACATTACCACGGCCTCGATTTTTGGCTTCGTAACAGGCAGTATCAGCATTTTGCATAACTTCAGAAATAGAGTTATAGCGATTATTCATCTGGGCAATACCTACACTGGCACCAACTTTGAAATACTTGCCGTCCCACATGAAAACATAATCACGAATTTCATCGACGATATGTTGGGCAATCGCCTCGGCCTCTATTATCGGGCAATCCTGTAGTAAGATTGCAAATTCATCACCTCCAACGCGAGCTAGAGTATCACTACTGCTGTTATCATCTCTGTCGAGCTGGCTAATTATATCTGAGTTGCGAATTTGCTTACTTATTAATTCTGTCAGCGCTTTTAATAACTCATCGCCAGCATGATGGCCACAGGTATCATTTATAATTTTAAACTTATCAAGATCAATGAAAATGAGTGCATGCTCACTACCTTCTTTTTGAGACCTTACCCATGCATATTCAAGGGCATGTTTTAGTGCACTGCGGTTGCTGAGACCCGTTAGAGGATCATGATGGGCCTGATGTTCAATATGGGCGAGCAGTTTTCTCTGTTCTGTAACATCACGGAATACCATAATCGCGCCTAACAGATTTCCATTTTCCCCGATAATTGGTGCAGCCGATTCCTCAATTGATACCTTACTACCATTACTTCTAACAATTATCGTGTCCTTGTTAGTTTGGTAAATCGTGGTCTTTAATCGTAAACATTCCATTAACGGGCTTGTTAATCTGGCGTTATCGATATTACTTCTCAGATTTATAACCCGGTTAAAATTTTGACCATTTATAGAAGAAAAATCCTGGCCAATGATAATCTCTGCCGCAGGATTAATATTGGTTATATTGCCATGCGGGTCAGTAATAATTATGCCATCACCAATAGAATTGAGTGTTGTCATTGCGAGTTTATGATTATTCAGGGCCAGATTACGGGATTCCAGAGCGGCAAGACTTGATTGCTCTCTCCGCCAATAGAGAGAAATGAGCAGCCAGGTTAGAAAAAAGGCAATTGGTAAAGATACGATGAGATTATTATTAATAAAACCAATTTCTTCAGTAAGAAGCTTATGGCGATTGCTTTCCAGTAAAGTTATCTCATCACGTAATGATGTTAGTAAATCAGGTACCTTGAACATTATTTTTTCAATGATGATATGAATTTCCTTAACTTCAATGGTTAAGTTTACTAATTTATGAAAGTCATCGTGTAAATTAGTGAGTTGTGTAATTAGGAGTTCATCATTAAAGGCATTATTGCTTTTTAATATACTAATCATTAACTCGATTTTCTGATCAAAGAGATCAACATATTGTTGATCCATGTTTTCAACGAACATATTTATATATAGCCTGGTTGATAATAACGACAGGCTCATATCATTGTATCGATTTGTGGTTGCTATGTAGTTTTTTTCAATTAATTTTTCTATATTTTCTATAGAAGAACTTAGTATCTTGCTTAGACCACCGAATTGATTATTACCAATTAATTGATATTTTTCTTCCAAACTGAAGAAATAATACTGATAGCGAGCGATAGCCTTGATTAGGCCAACCAGTATTGTGTGAAGTTTGCTGCTGTGTGACAATGTTTGAATTTCAGATGCACCTGTTATTACCTGGTTAATCCCATGACGAAATGCGGCCACATAGTAATCTGATTGATTAATCTGAAATTGTGTTTCAATTTGTCGGGTTCTGAGGATATCACCGTCCAGCTTATTCAACAGGGCAGTCATTATTGAGCTTTCATCCTGGTTTTCCAGCAAGGTTTTATAATTATTCGATGAAATATAAAAAGCAAAATACAATCCAAACATGATGAAGGAAAGCGCAATACCGACAAGGACTACCCTAAATTTTGTAGCTTTTGAGATGCTTTTTGATTGAGTCATTTAGTAAAAGCCATAAATTTTCTGAACGGAAATACTGCGGAGTATTTGTACCTGTCGTAAATTAATCCTGGTATATATGCTGGAAGCCATGTCGTTACAATCTGTCAATCAGACGGCCACTGGTATGGCGGAGTCGTTGACTCAGCAAATTGGCAATATGCCAGAGTAGTTTGACTGCCAAGGCTGGTTGTTGTTTAGAAATAATTTGCAGATCCGATCGGGATATTAATACCAGGATTGAGGGGTCCCTTACGATGACTGTTGCCGAGTTAGGCAGGTTATCGATGACTGACATCTCACCAATGGATTTCCCAGCCCGAATTTCTGCCAACTTTTTTTTCTGGCCACTATCAATCTCTTTAAAAACCTCGAGTCTTCCCTCTATAAGGAAGCATAGGTGACCGGTTAATTTACCTTCGCTAAGTAGCACGGTACCGGCATCGGCCTCATAGGCATTTAGGTAACCTGTTAAAAGAGTTAGCTCTTCTTCATTGAAGTCCTTAAACATTGGAATCTGCTCAAGCATCAAGAAAAGCTGGTCTTTGTATAATTCACCACTATTTATAAGCTTTAGACTGTCCTGTCCTAAGCGCTGATGGGCGAGCATATCGGTCCTTACTCCCGTTACTTAATTGGTTTATATATCAGGGAAGTCATCGGCCAGTCAGAGAGTTATCTTAAGATTATCTGTATTTGAGTCGGTCCGGATTAGGTGATGGGTTAAATGGTTGTTTGTACCCGCTGACATCACTAAATTTGCTAAAATACGATGCTCTTTGACCAACAAAACCTTAAAGCAGGATCGACTATGGGTTTTCAGCAGCATTTTGATGTAATTGTAATCGGTGGCGGGCATGCTGGCTGTGAGGCCGCCCTGGCGGCAGCGCGGATGGGCGCCAGGACCCTGCTTTTGACCCATAATATTGACACTTTAGGTCAAATGAGCTGTAATCCAGCGATTGGTGGCGTTGGAAAGGGTCATCTAGTCAAGGAAATTGATGCCCTGGGTGGGGTTATGGCACAGGCCGCAGATTATGCGGGTATCCATTTTCGACGCCTAAATGCCAGTAAAGGCCCTGCCGTTCGTGCTACCAGAGCTCAGGCTGACCGCAGTCTTTATCGCCAATTTGTTCGCTCACAGTTAGAACAGCAACCCAATCTTTCACTTTTTCAACAGTCCGTAGACGATCTGGTTGTCGAGGGTGACCAGGTCAAAGGTGTTATTACGCAAATGGGCCTGCGTTTTATGGCCTCGACCGTTATTTTGACGGTCGGTACATTTTTAAGTGGTCGGATTCACATCGGTGAGTCAAATTATCAGGGCGGGCGTGCCGGTGACCCTGCAGCTATTACTCTGGGACAGCGTCTGCGCGAATTACCACTAAGAGTGGGACGGTTAAAGACCGGTACGCCACCGCGGCTGGATGGCAAAACACTCGATTTTATCCGTATGACAGAGCAGCCTGGCGATGATCCTGTACCGGTTTTTTCATTTTTAGGCACGCCAGACCAACATCCCGATCAACGTTCCTGCTATATCACCCGAACTTGTGAAGAGACGCATGATATTATTCGCGCTGGTCTTTACCGCTCACCCATGTATAGCGGGGAAATTGAGGGGACTGGTCCTCGCTATTGTCCCTCAGTTGAAGACAAGGTGGTAAGGTTTGCTGAGCGGACATCGCATCAGGTCTTTATTGAGCCTGAGGGGCTGGATACGGATGAAATCTATCCCAATGGAATCTCCACAAGCCTGCCATTCGATGTGCAATTTGCACTGGTCAGATCGATACCCGGGTGTGAGCAGGCACATATTACCCGTCCAGGTTATGCTATCGAGTATGATTATTTTGACCCTCGTGATCTATTACCATCACTGGAAAACCGCCATATTAAAGGCTTGTTTTTTGCTGGACAGATCAATGGGACTACCGGATATGAGGAAGCAGCTGCCCAGGGGCTGTTGGCTGGAATAAATGCAGTACAACTAGTTCGCGACAATAAAGACTGGCTGCCGGGTAGGGACCAGTCATACCTGGGTGTTTTAGTTGATGACCTTATAACTCGGGGCACGACTG
>CAZYTT010000129.1:0-4807 GCA_964650235.1 uncultured Gammaproteobacteria bacterium
ATCCTCGGGCCACTCGGGGCGATACTGTATCGTTCGGTGGGTCAGTTAATGGGGGCAAAGCTGATTCTTGATGGAAAGCACATGCCAGGTGCTGACTATCAGGATGCCGTGAAACGACTCAAGGGTATCCTCGACTGGATACCAGCCAGATTAACGGCCCTGTGTTATGCCCTGATTGGTAGCTTTAATGATGCCTTTCACCTGTGGTGGGAAGCCCCGCAGCGCCCTGACGATGACTGGATAGCCGCCAATGATCACTTGCTGGTCGATGTCGGGCTGGGTGCGCTGCAACTGCGGCAATATTATATTGATGACGGTGCTGAGATCGATGCGGCGATGGCCTGTGATCATGCGCTAGCCGTTCGTGATCTATCACGGCGGACGATCCTGACCGGGATGACAATCCTGGCCCTGTTAACAATATCTGGTCAACTGGTATAAGTACTATGATTGTAGATCTTATTCGTCATGGTGAGCCGGTGGGTGGTCGTCGTTATCGCGGCCAGATCGATGACCCACTCAGTGACAGGGGCTGGCAGCAGATGTGGTCGGCTGTTGAGGCCACACAGCCGTGGGAGGTCATCATCACCTCAACCCTGAGTCGCTGTCGTGAGTTTGCATGGGCACTGGGTGATCGCCTCAGTCTGCCCGTTAACGAGGAACCGCGCCTGGTCGAGATCGGCTTTGGTGAATGGGAAGGCCATACCGGTGCAGAGATAAACAGTAGTGATCCTGATCGTGTGCTCAATTTCCTGAATAACCCGATTGCCCATCGTCCCGCCGGGGCCGAGCCACTGGATGAGTTTTCAGCCCGTGTCGTAGCCACGTGGGCATCGGTACTGGAGCAATACCAGGATCAGCATATCCTGATTGTTGCCCATGCCGGGGTCATCCGTGCCATCATAACCCATGTGCTCGGCATACCTGTTGAACGCCTGTTTCGGCTTCAGGTCGGCAATGCCGGTATTAGTCGTGTTCAGGTTGATGCGGGCCGACCGCCGGTCCTGGTGATGCATAATGGTCGATTATGATGTGTATACGCTGGAGGTGACTACTGTTCTGGGGGTAGTCCAAATACTGAAACGGCGCAAAAGTTAATGGGGACGGAGGGATTAAATTTTAATACCTCCGTCCCCTTTCCCGTATTCTAGTGTTACTCTCCGGTTTGTTGGCTAATCTCCTGCAACGTCGGTACAGCAATTCCTGCTTCATGTGCCAGTTGTAACGCCCTTTGTAACCGTGCTGGAGCGGATCGCCCCATGCAGCCATGATCCGGGTCACCGACGAAGGCTTCAATCATTCTGGTCAGCAGACGTTGATAATCAAGTGAAGTGTCCGTCAACCACTCCTGAATAGCGATAACATCACTGGCCACTGCGCGGGCCAAGTCTTCGTGGTCTGACCACAACTGACTGACGGTTCCGCCTGCTTTCAGGCCAGCGATGTTGGTTGTCAAGATATAGACGTTCTTGCGCACCAGTTCGTACAGCATGTCATCACCCTGGTCAATGATACGGGTCGGAATCGACAGGGTGCCTAGTGCCTCTGTTACTATTTGAGCGTGTGGTCCAGATACAGGTGAAGGAATAATGACCTTGTATTCACGGCAGGGTTTCTTTTCAAACCAGACTGATATAACGGTGGGTGATCTCAGTTGATGTCGATGCCAGTCCCTGGGTAATAATTCATTTTGCAATAAGACGATACGGTCGCGCCATGACGTCGGGATCGTTGTTAGTGCCTGATCAAGATCACCCTCCGCGATGGCAACCAGCACCAGGGCTGGGTCGGGTAGTTGTTTGGCAACAACATCTATATTGTCTTTACGGGTGACGGGGAAGACGGGGTGCCCGGCACGTAAAAATCCGCGGGCAAAGACCCCGGCCATTTCACCCATACCTATGATAACGATGGGTTGTTTCATGATGCGGATTCTCGCTGTAGTTGGCTCACGTTTTGGCTTAGCTAATTAGTTGGTGTGTTGGCGAGGTCTTTATCCCAGTAGACATCGCTGTGCTGGTTGGACCGATTGATAAATCGCGCCGTGATAAATAACAGGTCCGACAGGCGGTTAATAAATTTCAGCGTCTCTTTGTTAACCGACTCAGTGCTGGCGAGGGTGGTCAGGTTTATCTCGCAACGGCGACAGACACTGCGGGCCAAGTGACAGATGGCGGCGGCCCGGGTGCCACCGGGCAGGATAAATTCCTTTAGCGGTGTCAGCTCGTCATTGAGCTCATCGAGCCAGTGTTCGAGCTGGTCGACGTTGGCGCTGTTGATAAACTGGGTGTTCGGGATGGATAGTTCACCACCAGCATTAAAGAGCTGGTGCTGGATCCTGGTCAGCCACTGGCCCAGGTGTTCCGGCAGTGGCTCACATAACAACAGGCCCAGTTGACAGTTCAATTCATCCAGACTGCCCAAGGCGATTATACGGGGGTGATCTTTATCGACACGGTTGCCGTCACCCAGTCCGGTGGTACCGCTGTCGCCGGTGCGGGTATAGACCTTTGATATTCGATTGGCCATTAGATTCTTAACTATCCGTCAGTTTATAGTGGACGGGGAGCGTCGTGTCATAGTAATTGCCCTGGAGCCAGGCAGTGGCGTTGGGGATGGTTGCGATCTGTTTCAGACTATTCATAGCAGCATTGTCGAGTATTGAGTGGCCCGAACTTTTTATAACACGAATATGGCTCAGCAGGCCATCTGCCTCAACGCGGACGGCAAGTTCGACCAGGCCCTGCCAGTTGTGTCGCTGTGCCAGTCTCGGATAGTGAAAATAGCTGACTAGTTGTAATTCCAGCTGGGCCTGTAATGAGCTGGCACTGTGCGCCGCATCAGCTATCTGTGTTGTTGCGGCGGGTATCGCTGTTGGTGTTTCGATTGATATTGGGTCAGGTGTTGAAGCAGACGCTGAAACATCTTCTGGTGCAGTTGCTAGATCGGTGTGGGAAAAAGCTGACGTGACGGATTTAGACGCTGAAACCTTTATTGTTATAGACTTCGATGGTATTGGATCAATGTTTGGCTGAGTTCTGGACTCGACAGGCGTCGAGTGTGATATGGGGTGGCCTGACTGAGTGGATGATGGTGAGGTTGCGCTTGAATTAGATGCGGGCTCTATGGCGGGTTCCGCTGGTAGTAGTAGTGCCAGTTGTAACGGTTGGCTCGCCAGTGGGAGCCGGGGCTGCCCACTGGACGATGACATGACATATAACAGGCCGGCGTGGGCCACACAGGACAGCAGTGCAAACAGTGCCAGTGCTGGCGTACGGGCCAGAAAGTATGTCTGGGTGTATTTCAGCAGCCTCATGGGTATTAGAATTTTCTCGATACGGACAGATGCCATACCCGACCCGGTTGCGGGTAGGCATTGTATTTGCCCGCGGTTGCGGTACTGCTGACACCGTAGTTAAAGTATTCTTTATCGAGCGCATTGTTGATGCGGCCGCTCATTTGCCATTGCTGTAGCATTGTCGTCAGGCCGAGGTCCAGCGTCGTAAAGGCCGAGATCTGTTCGCCAAAGTTGTTGCCCTGGTCATTGTCAAAGTACTGTTCGCCGACATAGTTGAAGCTTGCAGCTATTCGGGTGTTGGTCATGATGGCTCGGGTGGTTGCCATCAGTCGCCAGTTTAACGTCAGGCTGGCCGTGTCATTTGGCACCAGCGGGATAGTATTGCCCGCAAAGTTGCCCTCTTTGAACTCGGCCTGCTGATAACTGTAGTTGGCCTTGAGGTCGACTGCCGTAGTGAACTGATGTCTGAGTGACAGTTCAATCCCCTGGCGTTTAGTCGGGTCGAGATTGAAATTGGTGAAACTGACGGGATCAAAATGGATCTCGTTGTCCAGGTCCATGTAAAAGAGGTTGGCATTGACCTGAGTGTGATCAACGGCGTAGTCCAGACCGAGGTTCAATTGATTGGCTGTCTGTGGCTTCAGGGGCGAAAAGACCTGCTGAAAGCCTGAGTCGAGTTCAAACAGTTCATCGACGGTAGCAAAACGGGCCGCGCGCTCGAGCCCACTATAGACAGAAAGCTCGGTGTTGACCTGTCGACGCAGGCCCAGTTGCCACATCAATTCACGGTAGTCATCGTCATAGCGTGGTGCCTCGTTGCCAAAGGCACCGGGTGCAGTGGCATCGTACTGATCCGCACCCTTGATGCGAACCAGCTGTATTCTGGCGCCGGTGTTGATATTGGTTGTCTGTGTCAGGCGGGTCTGGTTGCTGGCATAGAGGCCGGTGCTGAGTTGATCGATGGCGAGTTGATGTGCCGGGTTTGTGGTCGGGCCCTGGCCGCGATCAGAGTCGTATTGGCTGGCATAGACATCGACGCCGATGATGCTGGTCGATTCCAGGCCCAGGTGATCATTAATTGTGGTTAGTCGTGGTGTGAGTGACCAGGTGCTCAGGCCGGTATCGACATAATCAGAGAAGCCACCGCCGTAGTCATAAAAGGCCTGTTGATTCTTGTCGCGGTAGGCCAGGTCGAGTACCCATTCGGTGTCATCGGACAGGAAGTGAGTCATGCCAGTAGAGAAGTCTACGCCGTCCTGTGTGGCGTAATCGTTCGAGTTTGATGTGCCAGTGCGATCCGACGCTAGTTCATTAATATTGTTTCCTGGATCGATCGAGCGGGCACCGGGTAGCCCCAGTTTCTGGTAGTTGTAGCCGACATTTACATACCAGTCACCGTTGGCCAGCGGCTGACGGGTGCCGACGACGAGGTTGCGCTGTTTTAATTCATTATTGTCACGATAGCCATCGCTGTTGATCGCATTGGCGGCGATATTAATGCTGGTCGCA
>CAZYTT010000130.1:0-1902 GCA_964650235.1 uncultured Gammaproteobacteria bacterium
AGCAAATCAGTCAATTTGACAACAGTCAATGCGCGTTCGCTTTTCGTGCAAAGGTCTCAACTTATAATAAGGCATGACCAGGGGGGTGAGTAGTGACATTTTGTCGCACGTTAAAGGCGCTTCAGGGCTACTGAAGTTTGGTAGATGCCTTCGGAATAAAGACCCATAGCAACAGGGCAAAGGCGATCAGGCCTGTCTGACCCAGTGCCAGCCAGGCAGGGGCGACGCTGAGTATGGGAACGACAATGCTGGAGATGATGGCATTACCCAGCATTTGTACAAATCCCTGCATGGCCGATGCACTTCCGCGATTCTGGGGGAAACAGTCCAGCGACAGAATGGTCATGGCTGGCATGGCGATACCAATCCCAAGGGTATAGAGAATCAGCGGGGCAATAGTGTTGTAGATACCGGGGGGCATGTAGAGTGCCTGGATTGAGTTCAGCGCTGTCCCAATGGCCATAATGACCAACGCCTGGGTAATGCTCTTTTCAGCACTCTGGCGATGAGCCATATAGCCGCTGAGCCAGGCTCCGGCGATCAGCCCGCCGACCATCGGCATGAACAGGATGCCAAAGTCATTACTGTCGAGGCGCAGAAAATCAAAGATGACGGTCGGGGCGGCGGCAACATAAAGGAACATGCCACCGAAATAGCAGGCAACGATAAAGGCCAGTGATTGAAAGCGTCGGTGAGTAAGTGTGCGGCCATAGATGCGAGCAACATGGGCCGGGTGAAACGATTGCCGCATCGAGTGATGAAGTGTTTCTGGTATGCGGAACAGGATCAGCATAAAGATCAGGCTGCTATAGATAGCGAGAAAATAAAACACACTGTGCCAGCCAAAGGCATCATGTAACCAACCCCCGATGATCGGGGCAAAGGCCGGTGCTAGCCCGAATAACATCATTACCCGTGACATCGCTTTCTGGGCATCCTGGGGATTATAGACATCGCGGATCATTGCCCGGCCGGCGACTAGTCCACCACCGGCAGCGATACCCTGTAACAGGCGGAAGATTAAAAATGAATGATAGTCACTCGACAGGGCGCAACCGATGGAAGCAATAAGATAGAGTAGCAGGGTCGTCAACACGACCAGGCGACGACCGAGGCGATCGGCCAGTGGTCCGAGTATCAACGTAGAACAGGCGAAGGCCACCAGATAAAAGGCCAGGCTCTGTGTTAACAGGGCTCGGCTAATACCGTATTCGGCCTCGATATCCGGGAATGAGGGCAGGTAGGTATCGATCGTAAAGGGACCGATCATCGAGGTCAACGCGACGATGAGGGTCAGGCCTCTGGGAGGTGATATTTGTGACAAGTGGTTATCTGTTTATGGTTGCATTGTTGTAGCTGGGCTAATTAACTTATCCTAAGTCCTAGGTCATGCCTTCTTCAGTTCCCTGACTGCCTCCAGTACTTCATCGACATGGCCATCGACCTTGACCTTGCGCCACTCGCGCTGTAATACACCTCTGGCATCAATTAGAAATGTGCTGCGTTCAATACCACGGACCTGTTTGCCGTACATGTTTTTCATCTTGATGACATCAAACAGGGTGCACAGGGTCTCTTCGGTATCCGACAACAGCTCAAAGGGTAGTTCCTGATTGGTCTTGAAGTTTTCATGTGATTTGATGCTGTCACGCGAGACGCCGAGTACGATGGCCCCGTTGCGGCAAAACTTCAGGTGCTGGTCGCGAAACCCTTGGCTCTCCCGGGTGCAGCCTGGGGTGCTGTCCCTGGGGTAGAAATACAGTACGACCATGGAGCCCTTCAGGTCGGCCAGTTTGATCTCCTGGTCACCGGTTGCCGCTAGCTTAAAGGCCGGTACCTTTTTTCCTACTGTTACCGCTGTCATGTTATCTCCTCACATTGATGGGTGATGTTATCGGGACC
>CAZYTT010000130.1:2002-4768 GCA_964650235.1 uncultured Gammaproteobacteria bacterium
ACTGTTACCGCTGTCATGTTATCTCCTCACATTGATGGGTGATGTTATCGGGACCGGTTAACCGCTGTTTCCAGACTGGCATCAATATTCAGGTCATCACAGAAGGTGATGAATTGTTCACGCAGGGGCTCAACGGTATCATGCTGGCTCAGGTCAATCTGCATACTGAGTTCGAACATGACTGTGCCGGTGTGGGGCGCATGGGAGCTGCCGGTGCTGAGGTTTTCTATATTGATATGGCGTTCGGCAAAGAAACCGGCCAGGCGTTGAACAATGCCGGGATGATCGAGGGCCTCCGCCGTGACGTTATAACGTGATTGCTGTTGCGCCGCCTGGGCGTGTTCAGTCGTAGGTCGGGTGATAATGGTGAGTTCGAGATTGTCCTGTTCCTCGTTCAGTCGTTGCTGGAGCTGCTGGATCCTGGCTGCCTCACCGTTAACCAGGAGGATCACCGCGAACTCTCCGCCTAGCACAGCCATGCGGCTGTCATTGATGTTGCAGTCCAGATCGAGGATCAGTGAAGACAGTTTGTTAACGATGCCGGGCTGGTCATTGCCCACGGCAGAGATCACTAAATGGTCAGACATGGTGTAGTTCCGTTTTGGGGCTAAGTAAATATGATACGTGATCTGTGCAATCGGGCAAGTCATTACAATTTATTAGACAGCGTTGATCTGATTTCGCCTGCGGGTCTTTTGAATTCTTGTTTTCGACGGTGACGCCAAGTAACATGGAGGTTTTATTATTGCGGAGTCTTTGTCATGTTTCATGGCAGTATGGTTGCACTGGTAACGCCGATGTTTGCCGATGGCAGTCTGGATTTTGAGGCCTTGCAGGGTCTGGTGGAGTGGCATATTGATCAGGGCACACAGGCGATTGTGGCTGTAGGAACTACTGGCGAATCAGCGACCCTGGATGAGCATGAACACTGTGAGGTGATTCGCAAGGTCGTCGAAAATGTGAATGGCCGGGTACCCGTTATTGCCGGTACAGGCGCCAACTCTACCCGTGAGGCCATTGTGTTGACCCGCTGTGCCATGGAGGGTGGTGCAGATGCCTGCCTGCTGGTGACACCCTATTATAATAAGCCGACCCAGGAGGGGCTGTACCAGCATCACAGGGCTATCGCCAAGGCTGTGCCGATTCCACAGATTCTCTATAATGTGCCGGGTCGTACCGCCGTCGATATGTTACCTGAGACTGTTCATCGGTTGGCCGACATTAGTAATATTGTGGGTATTAAAGAGGCCACCGGTAACCTGCAGCGCCTGCGTGAAGTGCTGGATCTGTGTGGCGATCGACTCGATCTTTATAGTGGTGATGATGCCACCAGTTTTGATTTTCTGCTGGAGGGTGGCAAGGGAGTAATCTCGGTCACTGCCAATGTGGTGCCCCAGGCGATGCAGCAGATGTGTGAGGTGGCCATGCGTGGTGACCGGCAGGCCGCTGAGGCTATTAATAACCGTCTGATGCCGTTACATCGTGATCTATTCGTCGAGTCAAACCCTATACCGGTGAAGTGGGCGCTGACCGAGATGGGCCGGATGCAGGCTGGGATTCGATTGCCGTTGACGGTACTCTCGGATAAGTTTCATGACACTGTGCGTAAGGCGATGCAACATGCGGGCTGCTAAACAAAATCTACACCAGTTGTTGTTCTTGATGCTGGTGTCTCTGATGTCTATGGTACTGGTTGCCTGTGCTACAAAGGCCCCTGATACTCGCTACCTGACGAGTGAGCAACGACCACCGCTGGTAATTCCGGCCGGAATGGATACGCCTGACTATAACCCCCGGATGCAGGTGCCAGCAGCACAAGGAAATGCTGAGGTTAATACCGGTGCCATTGATCCTTCACCCATGGCACTGGAACTGCCCCCCAGACTTGATGGTAGCAACTAGTTACTATGCGCTTTGCCTCACTTGGTAGTGGCAGCAAGGGCAATGGTATGCTGGTACAGCATGCAGATACCTGCGTATTAATCGATTGCGGCTTTTCAGTCAGTAGCGTCGAGAAACGGCTGTCACGTCTAGGGCTGGGGCTGGATGACCTCAATGCTGTGGTCGTTACTCATGAGCATAGTGATCACCTCAGTGGTGTGGGGCGACTGGCGCGGCGACTGAAGATTCCGGTCTATATGACTCCGGGTACTGCCGATCATTGTCGTGCCGAGATAATTCCAGATCTGCGTCTGTTCAGCAGTCATCAGACCTTTGCTATTAATGATCTGGAGTTGAATCCATTCCCTGTCCCCCATGATGCCCGTGAACCCAGCCAGTTTGTTTTTTCCGATGGCGACCTCCGTCTGGGACTGTTGACGGATACCGGTCATATTACCCGCCACATAGTGGCCATGCTTGATGGTTGTGATGCCCTGTTACTGGAGTGTAATTATGACCCCCAGATGCTGGCCGACGGTCCTTATCCAGAAATGCTCAAGCGTCGCGTCGGGGGCGAACAGGGGCACCTGAGCAATGCCCAAGCGGCCAGCCTGCTGGTTCAGCTGGATGCCAGTCGCCTGCAGCATATCATCGCAGCCCATGTCAGCGAAAAAAATAATACCGAGACTCATGCACGTGAGGCCCTGGCTACGGCCCTGAACTGTGATCATCACGAGGTGGCCGTCTGTGATCAGGAATTAGGCTTAACATGGCGGACATTGAACCCGGTTTTAAGTTAAAATATCTGCTTTTGTCATTTTACAGTCAGAAGAAGTGTACCCACACATGGGCCCCGATGGGCTCTGACTTACACTGAGGAATATT
>CAZYTT010000131.1:0-4678 GCA_964650235.1 uncultured Gammaproteobacteria bacterium
GAGATTCATTACTGAACAAGGGAAACTATGGCCGGCACCAAAGATAGTTACAGGTCACCCCAGGCATGCAGGATAAGGGGAGCGGGAAGCAGCCAAAATAAAAATCCTAGCTCATTATTATTAATCGTTGCATATTGTATTTTTCAGTGTCAAATTGTCTTTGCTGATAGCGTCGATAATCAGGTTATTGTAATCGTCAATAAAGAAGTACAGGAACAGAAAATATCTCTGGGTGCTGTACGTTCAATATTTGGCATGCGTCTAAGGAGTTGGGTTAATGGAAGACCTGTCAGGGTCTTTGTTTTTAATGATTCTCACCCGGTTCATATAGAGTTTTCCAAAAAAATATTGGGAGTATTTCCCCATCAATTACGTAGTTCCTGGGATCGTTTGGTTTTTTCCGGAACAGGTCAGTCTCCATCCTATGTTAAAAGTGAAATTGAGATGCTGTCCTACATAAAACATACCCCTGGTGCTATTGGTTACATAAGAAAAAATATAGCTCATGAACAGGTGAATGAATTAAGGGTCGCTAATGATTAATATCCAGAAAAGATGGGTATTCGCCTTGATTGGGGTGATTCTCAATAGTAGTGCCTATGCGGAAAATATTAAGCAAAATACACAGGTTCATGGCTTCATATCGCAGGCCTATATCAAAACCTCTAATAATAATTTCTGGGGAGAGACTTCGGCCAGCGATAATTTTAGTTTTAGAGAGCTGGGCATAAATGTATCTTCACAACCGAGCGCCGATCTCCATCTGGCCGGACAAATTCTCGCTCGTCATGCTGGAAATCTTGATAATGGTGATTTTCACCTTGATTATATCCTGGCTGATTATAGCCTGGCCTCAAGTCAGACGAATAGCCTGGGGGTACGTCTCGGACGTATTCTTAATCCTCTCGGTTTATATAATGAGACGCGTGATATTGCCTTTACCCGACCGGGTATCCTGTTGCCACAATCAATTTATTTTGATCGTACCCGTGATCTTGCCTTTTCCTCCGATGGCATTCAGGTACATAACGAATTCAGGCATGATGCAGATGAGTTCTTTTTTCAATTTAGTGCCGCGCGACCTATAGTTGATGGTGCTGAATTAGAGTTGGCGCTACTTGGGAATGATATGCCCGGTAAGTTTAATCCCGAAAATTCCTATTTAGGACGGGTGCTTTGGGATATCAATGGGGGGATGTCCAGGTTAGCCCTGAGTACGGCCTGGGTGAAAATGTCCTATAGACCTGGTGGTCTAGATCCTCTCGGTCATGGTGAGATCATATTTTCTCCAACTATTTTTTCCTATCAGTATAATCAGGAAAAGTGGAGTTTAACGTCAGAGTATGCAGTGCGTCGTTTTGAATATAATAATTTTATAGCAATATCGGACCGCCATTTTACCGGAGATAGCTGGTATTTACAGAGTACCTATCGCTTTTTGCCAGGTTGGGAAGTCTTTGCCCGATATGATAATTTATTTTCCGATAAGCATGATCGGAGTGGCAATGCCTATGAGTTGACTACTGGGCAGCCTGGTTTTAGTCGATATGCCAAGGACATGACAGTTGGGCTAAAAAAGACATTTAATAATACAGTGATGTTACGCGCAGAATATCATAATGTTGATGGTACGGCATGGCTGCCAATCCTAGAAAATACATCGCATCTCCCTGCTCATACCTGGGATTTATTTTCGCTATTGATCTCAATGCGTTTTTGATGAACGCAAATTCGATAAGAAAGGTGTCGAAATTTGATGAGATCTTTGCCACAAACGGAGATGAAAGTATTTTCGTCAGTCTGAAATGGAAAGTTTTAATATTATCAAGTCTGTTATTAATAGGTATTACAGCAACAATATCGAGTCTAAACTACGTTAGCCTGATTGCCCTGTACGAATCGCAACGCGATAATGCATTTCAGAAGTATACCCTCCAGGTAGATGGACTATTATCCCGTTCGGGTCAGAATCTACAGTCATTAGCCAGCATGATTACAAACATATTGGAAGTGAAAAATGCCATTCATACTAACGATTTTGATAAGCTCCAGGTAATTATTGATCAGCATTGGCTATCACTGCAGATAGATTCAGGTATTGAGACCCTCCAGTTTTATGATCAAGCCAATAAGTTGATTCTTAATCAAAGTCTTGCCGACGAAGAATTGCTTGGAGGTAGGGTGTGGGTATCCAGGGTAAATGTCAGTGAACAACCAGTAACATTTATTGAATGTAATGTGACCTGTATGCAGATGTCTGTAGTTCCGGTATTAATACAGGGTGAGCATGTAGGTGTCATTGTTGTCGCACGTTCACTAGCTGATGCAGTACTGGATTTAAAAAATATTACAGGCTCCGATATTGGTGTATTAATACGATCTTCTGATGACAAGATCAACAGTCGTCAACGTTACCTTGATCGATGGGGCTATAGAATAATTGCATTTACAAACTGGGAGACATCTGCGGGCAGAATGCATTATGCCGACGCGCACTATAGTTTGGCCAATAGTGACCAAGAACCTATCAATATGCTTTTCGGGCAACAAAATTACGAGATCAGAAGTTATATTCTAGGTGATGAGTTTAGTAATGTTAATTTTGTTGTCCTTACTGATGTCACCAGTGAGATTGCCTCTATTAGAGCCGATAATATTAGAAATATTTCGATTAGCCTGCTAGGTTGGGTAGTCGCGGAAATATTGTTACTCGGTCTGTTGTGGCGTCCAATGAACCGATTGAAAACGACGGCCCTGGCATTGCCGTTATTATCCGAACGAAAATATGAACAAGCCAGGCAGTCCGTAAAGGAAAGCGAGTCCTGGTTGCATGTCGATGATGAGACAGATGTCCTGGTTGAAACTACCCTGAGGCTAGCCAATCAATTAGAGCACTACCATGTCGAATTGCAGATGCATTTAAAAAATATGGCGCTACATGTCGCCCAAATTGAGTCACAGAAAGACTTTGTTACCAATCTGATACAGACAGCCAATTCGATCATTATTACTCAGAACAGTTTTGGCGAGATTCTGACGATTAATGACTATGGCAAGGAGTTATTGGGCGTTCCCAGTTCTGATCTGGTCGGGGCACCTTTTACCCGTATAATTGCCACAGATTCGCTGACAACAAATGTGTACCGAGATGTTGCTGACCTGAATGCTGGTCGAAGGACTCGATTAAATCATGAATTAACTGTTCGAGTAGATGGGGAATCAGTTCGCCACATAGCCTGGTATCACTCACGGATGACAGAAACTGGCGATCTTGGTGCATCTATAATTACTGTTGGACATGATATAACTGAAAGGATTGAGGCAGAAAAGAGTCTCTCATGGCTTGCCGATCATGACTCTCTGACTGGCATGATTAATAGACGTCATTTCCATAATATTCTGGGTACAGCAATTACCAGCGCTTCTAGGCTTGGTGCAGGTGGGGCCATGCTATTTCTTGATCTGGATCAGTTTAAGGATGTCAACGATAGTAGTGGTCATCAGGCCGGAGATTTGCTGCTCAGGGAGGTGGCCGGGAAAATACTAGCAGCTGTATCCGGGCTGGGTGAGGCGGCCCGTATAGGCGGTGATGAATTCGCCGTCTTACTGAACAAAGTGGATAAACAGCAGGCTATTGACTGCGCCAGAAATATCCTGACCTATCTGGCCCAAATTTCTTTGCCCATCAATAATCGAGTCTTTACAGTGTCGGCCAGTATAGGTATTGCCATGTTCCCTGAGCATGGCAAAACATCAATAGATATATTTTCCAGTGCTGACCTCGCTATGTATCAGGCCAAAGAAAATGGTCGTGGCTGCTGGTATCTCTATTCACCGACCGAGAAGATAAGGGAGCGCCTAAATGAACGTGTGTACTGGCGTGGTGTACTGGATAAGGCCCTCGAACATGATCTGTTCCAGCTCTATTATCAACCTATCGCTGATGTGAAATCACGCGATGTGCAGCATTACGAGGCCTTGCTTAGATATGTCGATACCGATGGGCTGGTGCATCCGCCGAGTTCCATTATTGCCATTGCTGAATCGAGTGGCCTGATTCATAAAATTGACCGGCTGGTGGTTGCCAAGGCTATTCGGCAACTTACACTACTACAAAATTCGGGTGTCGATGTGAGTTTTGCTATCAATCTTTCTGCGCATGCCTTTCTTGATCCCGGATTGTTTGAAATGATCAGGAGTATGATAGTTGAAATAGGACTTGATGCCAGTAAACTTATCTTTGAGGTTACCGAGACTGCAGCCATAGCTGATTTTACGATAGCTCAGGCCTATATCGTGTCTATTAAGGAGCTGGGTTGTCGTTTTGCTCTGGATGATTTTGGTGTTGGCTTCTCATCATTTTATTCCTTGAAACATTTGCCGGTAGATTACGTTAAAATTGATGGCTCATTTATTAAGTCGCTTCACTCAAATAAAGAAGACCAGGTGCTGGTACGTTCACTGTCGCAGGCCGCACAGGGTTTTGGTAAAAAAACCATAGCTGAATTTGTTGAAGATGAGTTAAGTCATAACAAATTAAACGACTATGATGTTGATTATGCCCAAGGTTATTTTATCGGCAGGCCACTGCCAGCCGCAGAGGCCTTTACTGTCTAGTATTCTATCGCTGACCGCCATGGAGAGCGACGCGAGGGCGGTTAGTCGCCGATAGCCAACG
>CAZYTT010000132.1:0-4612 GCA_964650235.1 uncultured Gammaproteobacteria bacterium
CGGCGAGTGTTTAGCCGCATACAATCTCTGCCCATTATCCCACAGTATTATTAAACTTTAACAGATTAGCTACTTCAGGATATTACTTTGGTTACTGTACAGATAGCTTAAGCTGACACTAATGAATATTGGTTATCTGTGACATTCATATGAAAGCGGCTATTGCTTTACTGTTGAAATTATTACTTATATGGTCATTGATAGATCAGGGTGCAGGATTTTATTGTACACGATATATATGATTAGATACAAATGATAATGTGTTTAAGATACATTAACTTTTATGGAAACTAGTATTGGGACTGGGCATATGTCAAAAAAATGGGGCTTATTAATTGTTGTCCTGGTTATTGTGAGTTCAATAACAGGATATTTTGTGTGGAATAAGACCTCGGCACCCAGCCCGGGGGCAGGAGGATTACCTCCCGCTGTTATTTCGGCTACTGAAGTTATTGAAGAGCAGTGGCGGCCGAGTTTGCGATCGGTGGGTTCTCTGGTCGCAATTAACGGCATTAGTATCAGTACTGAAGTTAACGGCATCGTCAGTGATATTGTATTTAACTCTGGTGATCCGGTTAAAAAAGGGCAGGTGCTGGTTCGTCTTGATAACTCAGTGGATGTGGCAGCACTTGGTGCATTGCAGGCCGATGAAAAAACTTGCTCAGGTACAGTTTAACCGGGCTAGTGATTTGTTGAAAAGAAAGGTCACCTCGCTATCAGAATACGATGAAGCCAGGGCCAAATATGACGCGGCACGGGCCCGGGTCAAACAACAGGCGGCAGTGATAAAACGCAAGGTTATTCATGCCCCGTTTAGCGGGCTGGCCGGCATCCGTGAGATTAGTCTGGGTCAGTTTCTCGAGGCCGGGAGCACTATAGTTGGTCTGCAGGCACTGGATCCGATCTATGTAGATTATACCCTGCCAGAGCGCTATTTCGCGCGTCTCAGGTCTGGACAGCAGGTGAGCCTAGCCCTGGATGCATTTCCGGGCCAGCAATTTTCTGGCCAGGTCAGTGCGGTAGACTCTGGTATTGATACCGGAACACGGACACTCAAGGTGCGTGCCACCTTAAGTAATACCTTCAGTCTGTTACGTCCGGGTATGTTCGCCGATGTGACTACCGTGACAGGTGATCCACAGTCAGTAACTACGCTGCCACGTACCGCAATCAGTTTCAATACCTATGGTAATTTTGTCTATGTTATCAATGGCACTGATCAGGGCATGACTGTAAAACGGACGGCTATTGAAGCGGGTGAGGTGCGTAATGGTCGGGTTGCGGTAAAGGGCCTTCATTCTGGCGTTCAGGTAGTCCGTACGGGGCTGGTGAAGCTGCGAGATGGTCAATCAGTAACAATAGACAATCAGGTAGTGCTAGATGATGCGGAGATAAGTGGCGAATGAAATTCACTGACATATTTATTAGCCGTCCGGTCCTGGCAACGGTGGTCAGCCTGCTGATCCTGTTGCTCGGAGTGCGTTCTCTCGGGCTGCTCGAAGTCCGTCAGTTTCCACTGATAAAGAACACAGTTATAACTGTAACAACGAGTTATCCCGGAGCCAGTTCTGAATTGGTGAAAGGTTTCATTACTACACCTTTGCAACAGGCTATCGCAGAAGCGAGTGGTATCGATTTCATTTCTTCAACCAGTGCCCAGGGAAAATCAACCATTGAAGCCCAAATGCGTCTGAATTATGACCCCAATGCAGCGGTGGCAGAAATTCAGGCCAAGGTCGCCAGTAAGCGGGGCGAATTACCTAATGATGCACTGGATCCGATCATTGAATCCACAACCGGTGATCGTACGGCACTCATGTATCTGGCATTTTACAGTGATACTATCCCAAGACCTCAAATCAGCGACTATGTGTTGCGAGTGGTTCAACCTCAGTTGCAAGCGCTGCCCGGTGTCGCCAAGGCCCGTTTGTTTGCATCACAGTTTGCCATGCGTATCTGGCTTGATCCACAACGCATGGCAGCCCTGGGCGTCACTGGTGAAGATGTGGTCAATGTATTGCAGTCAAATAACTATCAGGCTGGAATTGGTAGTACCAAGGATAAATATGTCGCTATTAATCTGACGGCAACGACCGATGTTAATTCCACTGAAAATTTTAACCGGCTGGTTATTCGTAACCAGAATGGGTCGCTGGTACGCCTGCAGGACATAGCTACCTCGGAGCTAGGTGCCGATGATTATGATATGACAACCTGGTATAAAGGGATCCCCTCGGTCTTCATCGGTGTTGAACAGGCGCCAGGCGAGAATCCGGTGACCGTGGCGGATCTGGTGAATGAGTTGATACCCAAGGTTCGTACGCAATTACCAGAGGGCATGCAGGTACGTGTACCCTATGATGCCAGTCAATTCATCAAGTCTTCAATCAAGGAAGTCTACATAACCATTGCCGAGGCCGTTGTTATTGTACTTATTGTCATCTATCTGACCCTTGGCTCATTACGTGCGGCGATTATCCCGGCGGTGGCGGTGCCGTTATCCATGATCGGTGCCGGCTTTATTATGTATGCACTAGGATATTCGCTCAATTTGCTGACGTTATTATCCATGGTCCTGGCTATTGGGCTGGTAGTCGATGATGCCATTATTGTCGTAGAGAACGTACATCGTCATATTGAAAAGGGTGAAAAGCGTCTTGATGCAGCAATCAAGGGGGCACGTGAACTGGCCGTTCCGATCATTGCAATGACCACTACCCTGCTGGCCGTGTACGCACCAATAGGCTTCATGGGGGGGCTGACCGGCGCTTTGTTTATTGAATTTGCCTTTACCCTCACTGGGGCAGTTCTGATTTCCGGTGTTATAGCCCTGACCCTGTCACCCATGTTGTCATCCAGGGTATTGGGCGAACACGGTAGCGAAAACCGTTTTGAACAAAGGGTTGGCAATGCATTTGCCTGGCTATCGAATGGCTATGGTCGTATCTTACAAAAGGTTCTGAAAAATATCGGCTTGGTTGTACTGGTAGGTGTGCTGATTCTGATCTCGAATTATGTCATGTATACCAACAGCAAAAACGAACTGGCACCGGATGAGGACCAGAGCATACTGTTTTTCAGTGGTCGCGGACCACAAACTGCAACACTCGAATATCTCGAGGCCTATGGCAAACAGATCCAGCAAGGTTTTGAGAGCTTCCCTGAATATAACGATAGTTTTTATTTGCTGGGGCGTTCTCCTGGGCAGATATTTGGGGGCTTCAAAATGAAGCCGGTTGAAGAGCGAGATCGCTCCCAGGGCGAGTTGAAGGGCCCGGTCTTTGGTACCCTGAGCCAGGTAGCCGGCTTACGTAGTTTTGTTTTCCCGCGGCCGAGTATTCCAACACCATCGCGAGGTGCGCCGTTACAGTTTGTACTCACAACCGATCGTAGCTATGAAGAACTGGCCAGTGTTGCTGTCCAGGTTCTTGGTCAGGCTATGGCGAGTGGTAACTTCATGTTTCTGGAGAAATCGATAGATATTGATCGGCCTACTATCAGCATCGAGATTGACCGCGATCGGGCCGGTGATCTGGGTATCAGTATGGCCAGTATTGGCCGTAACCTGTCAACCTTGCTCGGCGATGGTTATGTTAATCGATTTAGCATGAATGGACGCAGTTACAAGGTTGTCCCGATGGTGTCTCGGGATTTTCGCCGTGATGCAGAGATGCTCAAGGACTATTATGTCCGTAGCTCATCCGGAAACCTGGTGCCTTTATCGACTATAGTCAGTCTGAAGTCGACCGTAGAGCCGACCGATCGTACCCAGTTTCAGCAACTGAATTCACTTGTTATTCAGGGTGTAACAGCCCCTACAGTCGCGTTGGGTGATTCCATAGAGTATCTTAATGGCCTGGCCCAAAAGTCATTACCCAAAGGCTACGGTTATGATTATCTGGGTGATTCGCGCCAGTATGCCAGGGAGAGTGATGCCTTAACGATTACGATGTTTATGTCATTAGTAATTATTTATCTGGTACTTGCCGCCCAGTTTGAAAGCTGGCGTGATCCGGCAATTATTCTGGTTTCTGTTCCGCTGGCAACTGCAGGTGCGCTTATTTTTATTATGATGGGCTGGGGTGCATTGTCGTTGAATATATATACCAAAGTTGGGCTCATAACCCTGATTGGTGTTGTCGCCAAGAATGGTATTTTGATTGTTGAATTCGCTAATAAATTGCAGATAGAAGAAGGCCTGAATAAGGCAGATGCAGTTAAGAAGGCTGCAATGGTTAGATTGCGACCTATTTTTATGACGTCCATAGCATTGATCGTGGCAATGGTACCCTTATTGCTGGCAACCGGGGCCGGCGCAGTAAGTCGTTTTCACATAGGGTTGACGATTGCTGCAGGACTTGGGATTGGCACTTTCTTTACCCTGTTTATCCTGCCGGCATTTTATGTCCTGTTTGCCAGGTCCCATAACCGAGAGCATGGTTAATAAAACCCATCGTGAGGAGAGTATTCTAAATTAGAATGAAATTCATCTGCCAATATTAATGATCCTATGGCAAAACAACCGTCTGATTTAGATAAACACTTTATGTTGCAGGCCATTAGTGCCACTACCTCGTGATTGATTTTATGACCTCCCTGTCAAAAATCGACT
>CAZYTT010000133.1:0-4500 GCA_964650235.1 uncultured Gammaproteobacteria bacterium
CTTTCAATGGGCCAAACGGCTGAGAATCTGGCCTTTCGATTTGGTATTACTCGTGAACAGATGGATAGCTTCGCCGTAGAGAGTCACCAGCGTTTGGCTCGGGCACAGGATGAAGGACTGCTCGGAGAGATCGAGACTCTCTATGATGCAAAGGGTCGCTATTTTGATGCCGATGATGGCCTGCGTCGTGATTCAACAGTAGCTAATCTTGCTAGATTAAAACCGGTTTTTGATCGCAAGTTTGGTCAGGTTACTGCCGGCAATAGCGCTCAGGTGACTGATGGTGCGGCCATGTTGATACTGGCCAGTGCTGATGCTATTGAAAAATATAATCTGCCGGTAATGGGGCGCATTGTAGATAGCCAATGGGCCGGCGTCGATCCAGCAGAGATGGGGTTAGGGCCAGCTCATGCGATGGCGCCGTTGCTACAACGTCATCAGCTGGCTATAAATGATATTGATTTTTGGGAGGTTAACGAGGCCTTTGCCACGCAGGTTATAGCCTGTGTTGAGGCCTGGAAGGACGAAGCCTATTGTCGTGAGCATCTGGGGCTGGCCGGTGCCCTGGGTGAAATTCCGCATGAGCGATTAAATGTTGATGGTGGTGGTGTCAGTCTGGGTCATCCTGTCGGTGCCAGTGGTGCACGCATCGTTTTACACCTGTTGCAGGTATTGAAAAGAAATAATGCGAATCGGGGTATTGCTAGTCTTTGCATCGGTGGTGGTCAGGGCGGCGCGATGATGGTGGAAATGGTTGAAGGGGTTCAGCATGACGGAGAATAATAACAGGCAACATTGGCAGTTGCAGCGTGATGATGACCAGATTGCCTGGTTGACCCTGGATAAGGCGGATGCGTCTGTCAATGTGTTAACTATTGATGTGATAGCTGAACTGGATGCCTGCCTGCATGAACTGGAGACCAAAGCGCCACGTGGCCTGGTCATTGGGTCAGCCAAGGGCAGTGGTTTTATTGCCGGTGCTGATATCACTAGCTTTACGTCGATGAAGAGTCAGGAAGAGGCCGCGGAATTTATGCGTGGCTGCCATACGGTCTTTGATCGACTGGCATCGTTTCAGTTTCCGACTGTAGCCATGATGAGTGGTTTCTGTCTGGGTGGTGGACTGGAACTGGCGCTGGCGTGTCGTTACCGTATAGCCGATGAAGACCCAGAAACTAGGTTGGGTCTACCTGAAGTCAAATTGGGTATCCATCCTGGTTTTGGTGGCACTGTACGTTCCATTCGTTTACTGGGGGTGCCAACTGCAATGAATCTGATGTTAACAGGCCGTGTGGTAAGTGCCCGTGCGGCCCAGCGCATGGGGCTGATTGACTATGCTGTACCGTTTAGACAATTACAGCGGGCGGCGCGAATGACGGTGATGGAGCCACCTGCGCGACATCGTCCTGGCTGGTGGGCACGACAGACCAGCCATAAATTTGTCCGGCCGTTGTTATCACGATATCTAAAGATGACCGTGGCCAAGCGTGCTGTCCGTGAACATTACCCAGCACCCTATGAGCTGATTGAGTTATGGGAAAAACATGCTGGCAATGAGCGCCAGATGATGGCCGAAGAGGCGCTCTCGGTGGCGCGTCTGGTTATTGGTGATACGGCTCAGAATCTGATTCGGGTATTTTTCCTGCAGGAACAGATGAAGGCCGTTGGTAAATCCAGTTCCTTCAAGGCTGAGCATGTGCATGTTATTGGCGCAGGGGTTATGGGGGGTGATATTGCCGCCTGGTGTGCGCTAAGAGGCCTACATGTCACTCTGCAGGATCAGTCGGAGGAACGTATTGCCCCTGCACTCAAGCGGGCACATGGTCTCTTTTCCAAAAAGCTCAAACAACCACGCCTGGTGCAGGCAGTAATGGATCGCCTAATGCCAGACCCCGAGGGACTGGGAGTAGCCCGGGCTGATGTAATTATTGAGGCTATCTTTGAAAATACCGAGGCCAAGCAGGCGCTTTATCAGCTGGTAGAACCGCAGATGAAAGAGAGTGCCCTGTTGGCTACCAATACCTCCAGTATCCCGTTGCAGGAATTGAGCATGGTATTACAGCGACCTGAACGTCTGGTAGGACTACATTTTTTTAATCCGGTGGCAAAAATGCAATTAATCGAGATTGTCGCTGCAGATAATACGGCCATGGATGTGCGCGAGCATGCTGCTGCTTTTGCGCGCCAGATCAGTCGATTGCCATTGCCAGTGACCAGTACGCCGGGCTTTCTTGTTAACCGTATCCTTATGCCTTATCTGCTCGAGGCCGTTGTCTTGGAGAGTGAAGGTGTGCGGGCTGAGATTATTGATAAAGCCGCGCTTGAATTTGGTATGCCGATGGGGCCGATAGAGTTAGCTGATACTGTCGGACTGGATATTTGTCTGTCCGTGGCCGAAATTTTGTCAAAAAGCATGAATGTCTCGGTGCCGGAGCGACTCAGGGAAATGGTTGCCAAAGGTCAGTTGGGCAAAAAGACCGGTGAGGGTTTTTATCTATATAAAAAGGGTAAACAGGTCAAAAGGCGACTCGATAAAGGTCTTTTTGTTACTGCAGAAGTACGAGAGCGTATGATAATGCGCCTTGTTAATGAGGCTGTGGCCTGTCTGCGAGAACAGGTAGTGCAGGACTCTGATCTGCTAGATGGTGGGATTATTTTTGGCACCGGGTTTGCGCCATTTAGAGGTGGGCCCTTGCATTATATCCATGAAAAAGGCGCTGGCCATCTACGTGGGGTGCTGGAAAGTCTGGAATCAACGCATGGTAAACGATTTCACCCTGACGATGGCTGGCAGGTATTGTAGGATTATGGTCTATAGCAGTTACAGTTTAGCAGGTGTGATATGAGCGCTGTTGAAAACAGTCATGTGATTTTACCTGAACAGGCAGTAACACTTGATGGCCTGTTCCGCGAACGGGTCAGGCGTACTCCCAAAAGTCCTGCCTATCGTTACTTTTCATCCAGCACCAATAACTGGCAGTTATTTACCTGGCAGGATATGGCAGAGGTCATTGGACAATGGCGGGCCGCGCTGCAGGCTGAACAGTTGCAGCCTGGCGACCGGGTGGCCCTGATGTTGGCCAACAGCTGTGAATGGGTGCAGTGCGAACAGGCAGTCCTGTCGATGGGGCTGGTTGTCGTACCCTTATATGTCAACGATCGCGCCGATAATATAGCTTTTATCCTCGAAGAAACGCAGGCGCGGGTGCTGGTGATCAATGATGCGGCTCAATGGACTGAGATAGCGACAGCCCTGCAATCACTGTCAGGGCTGCAACGAATCATTACGCTTAAATCTGTATCTGCTGAGGATGATCGGGTAATCAATAGCGAAGACTGGATGCCGGACAGGCTTAGTGATCTGGTGCATAGAGAGGCTAATCCAGACGACCTGGCCACGATTGTTTATACCTCAGGGACAGTGGGGCGCCCCAAGGGGGTGATGCTCAGTCATCGTAATATCCTCTGGAATGCCTGGGCGGGACAATGTTGCAGTGAGCACCTAGATGGTAGAGACCTGTTCCTATCTTTTCTACCGCTGTCCCATATGCTTGAACGTACCGCTGGTTACTATATTCCTATGATGGTTGGTGCCGAGGTTGCCTTTGCCCGCTCAATACCACAACTGGCAGATGACCTGATGATCATAAAGCCGACTGTCTTAATTTCTGTACCACGTATCTATGAGCGAATCTATGCCAAAATTCAGGGTCAACTGGAGAACCGGCCGGGTTACGAAGTTACATTACTAAGACTGGCTGTACGTGCAGGTTGGGCTGATTTTAGTTATCGCCAGAAGCTGGCGGGCTGGTCAGTATTAATCTTGCTCTGGCCTTTATTAAAAAAGAAAATTGCCAGCAAGATCATGCTCAGACTGGGTGGTCGTGTGCGTGTTGCTATCTGCGGTGGTGCGCCGTTAGCCAAAGAGGTTGGTCAGTTTTTTATTGGTTTAGGACTACCGTTGCAACAGGGCTATGGAATGACAGAGACATCACCGGTATTAAACGTGAATCGACCGGGGAATAATGATCCTCAGAGTGTTGGGCCTGCTCTTGATGGTGTTGAAGAGTTCATCAGTCCAGACGGGGAATTGTTGGCCCGCGGTCCTGGCATTATGCTGGGTTACTGGAATAACGAACAGGGCACGCGTGATCTCATTGATGTGGATGGCTGGTTGCATACTGGAGACATTGCCTGCATTAAGACTGGCCGCGTCTATATTACCGGGCGACTAAAGGATATTATTGTCTTGTCGAATGGTGAAAAAGTCTCACCAGCGGATTTGGAACTGGCAATATTAACGGACCCCGTGTTTGAACAGGTTATAATCGTTGGCGAGGGGCGTCCCTTTTTAACAGCGCTGGTGGTTTTGTCTGAAGAGCAGGAATCTCCTAAATTGCAGTCCGGTGAGATTGACATTGAATCACTCTGTAATCGTATTGCTGTTAGTCTTCGTACCTTCCCCGGGTATGTCCAGGTTCGACGTATTGCTTTATTGGA
>CAZYTT010000134.1:0-2106 GCA_964650235.1 uncultured Gammaproteobacteria bacterium
CGTATGTAGTTAAACCAGGCCACGGGTGCTTCTGACCCAGGTAGGTCATCTTCACGAAATAGTTTGAGTAGCTGTCGTTCTACAGTGATCAATCGGCAGTCATCCCATTGCTGTTTGAATAGGCGCCTCACTGAATGCAATAAATCGAGATGATCAAATGTATTGATCTTTGTTTTTAAACCCTGCATTCGAAATCGAGTCAGTAACAATGGGACGTCATAACTCTTTCCGTTATAGCTGACCAGTCTATGGTTCTGTTTAAGTAATTTGCTTAGCTCAGTTAACAGAGCTTTCTCGGCAGAGAAGCTCGTCATCAAGTATTGTGTTAAATGAATGTGCTTGTTTTCAATGCTCGCCACGCCGACTAGAAAGGCCAGCGTACCACTGCCACCCGCAAGTCCTGTTGTTTCAGTATCAATATAGAGGCCGGGTAGGGGGTCTGTTTCGCCGGGTAATACAGGTTGTTGTTGAAAGTGTTCTGATGGTAATTGACCAAATACCGAACAAAATGAGATTGTTTCTGTCATTTTAATAAGGCCGTCTGAAATCAATTCCCCATTGAGACGTTCGACTAGTTCCTGAACGCTCATTCTGGGTTGTATTCTGGATGGTAACCCTTGAACCCGTTCGGGTTTAATGTAACTCAATCGTTCACGTAGTTCTGATCTTTTTGCCTGCGCCGGGGTTGTAGGCAGGGATGACTTGCCCGCCTGAGTTTGTAATTGTGACAGTCGCGATTTTAGTGACATGGCCGTCAGATCATTCTGCTTGTAAGAGTGTCAAGACCGTTAATGCGGCTTGTTTGGGTGAATACCCGCGTACTTCATCGCTAGCCAGAATAGGGCCAATGCAACTCGGGCAACCATGCGCACACTCACAGGCACTGACGAGATGCGTCGCATTGTCGACGATCACTGTTTTATGCTTGAATAGTGGTTCTGACAGACCAATACCACCTGGGAAGTTGTCATATAGAAAGAGTGTTGGTGTGAAGTGCTGCTGGGTCGTTACATCCAGCTTGTTACCATCATCATCCCGTAACGTGCCGCGACCATTGCTGCCCACGGTGGCAAACCATTTGGCATTGCCATCACCCACAGCGCGTCCAATATCCATGGGCTCTGATAATAGGCGCATGGCTGCGACATGATGCATGGCATAGCTGGCCCCAAGAAAACCATCGAGTGCTTGTTGACGGTTTGTAAAAGTAGTTTCGAGGTGTTGAGGATTCACTTGCCACCAGACAGCAGTGGTATGCATCTCCTGATCAGGCAGGTTAATTTTTCCGTAACCGACATTTTCATGGGAGTAGTAACGTATCTTCTTGTAGCCAGTGACTCGACGAACCAGATGTACCTCGCCATTGGCAACAGAGACCGTTTGTTTTTCATCGGCAATGAAGTCATCGAGGATCTTCAGTCGTGTATAGTCAATAGCATCGGTGTAATAGTCGGCACGCGTTTTGGTGACAAAGGCTTTGCGGCCCTCCCAGTCCAGTCGTTCCACCTGATAGGGTGCTGATTGAATCATATAGATCGCCCCTTCATACAGGGTCAGTGGTGCTGAATTGAAATCAACTTCTGCTATCACTGTTTGCTTGCCATTAGTCGTGTCGATGACTACAAAGTTACCCTCAGCCACTGACCGTAATGACACGCTATTGGCCGGATAGCTGTCGGCCATCCAGTGCCAGTCGTCGCCTTCACGGTGTAGGATGCCGCTTTCGACCAGGTATTCCAGAATTTCAGTCAGGTCTTCATGACCAAAACATTCACCCTCCCTAAAGGGGAGTTCAAAGGCTGCGCACCGCACATGATCAAGCAGGATCAATAATTGATCGGGATCAACGCGGGCCTCTTCCGGTGAGGAGCCCATGAAGAAATCCGGGTTACGAATAATAAACTGATCCAGGGGCAGGGAACTGGCTACCAATATACCCAGTGATGTTCGTTGCCGGCGACCGGCGCGACCGAGACGTTGCCAGGTGCCTGCAATAGTGCCGGGGTAGCCGTTGAGGATACACACATCCAGTGCGCCAATATCGACACCCAGTTCCAGTGCTGATGTCGAGATCACACAATCAATATCACCGCGCCGTAACTGGCG
>CAZYTT010000134.1:2206-4484 GCA_964650235.1 uncultured Gammaproteobacteria bacterium
ACACCGCGGTAGGTGTGTATTTCATCGATGACCACATACTCCAGGGCCTCAAAGAACTGCGCCCACTTGGTGTGGTGAGGAAGAATACCCTGATGAAGCATGTCGGGGTTGGTGACGACAATGTCGCCTTTGGTGCGAACAGCTTTTCGGGCATCTCCCGGGGTGTCGCCATCGAAGGTAAAGGCCTTTACGCCCAGTTCGCCGCGCTGGTTCAGTTCCAGAATCTCAGCAACCTGATCTTGTGCCAGTGCCTTGGTTGGAAACATATAGAGGGCTTTTGCGTTGCGCTGAAGTGCCGCCTGCAGGACGGGCAGGTTATAGCAGAGTGTTTTGCCCGAAGCGGTCGGTGTGACCACGACCGTATGTTGGCCGGATTGAACGCTGTCCCAGCTGTCGGCCTGATGGGTATAGAGCTGATGAACCCCGCGGCTTTTGAGTGCCTTGACCAATCTATCGTCGAGACCTTCTGGAAAAGAGCGGTAGCGCCCTGTTCTGGCTGGGATGACCAATTCACCGGTGATTCGACCGCGGTGTTTTGCCCTTAACTGGTTGGCGAGTGTATCCACAGGGTCCTGAATATCAGCGATAGTTGAGTCAGCAAGCGTCATTTTTAGGTTCTCTATCGGTTCTCCATCGTGCTAGAATAGAGAACAAATAGAAAACAGGCAAGCATTTCGTATGAATCTGACCCGTCGACAACAGGACATCTATGACCATCTCCGCCAGAATTACGGTGATGAGGGATATCCGCTATCCATGGATGATCTCTGTCAGGAATTAGGGCTTTCTTCCCGTGGCTCACTCCACAAGCATATTCAGGCGCTCGTCAAAGCTGGATTGATTGAGCCTCTTGATGGCAAACAGCGAGGGATTCGGTTAATACCGGATCAGTCAAAGGATGAAGGCGTGCCTTTTCTTGGCACCATTGCGGCGGGTCTGCCGATAGCCGCGTTACCACAACCTGAGTCTATGGTGCTTCCTGATTATCTCAAAACTGACAAGCCCTGCTACATATTAAAAGTAGCGGGTGACTCCATGATCGAGGAAGGTATTTTAGATGGAGACTTTGTCGTGATTGAGCAACGTGATCATGCAAGTAACGGCGAAATTGTTGTAGCCCTTATTGATAATGAAGAGGCAACGCTTAAGCGTATAGAACAGACGCGGGGAAAAGTTATCTTGCACCCTGCTAATTCTGCAATGAAAAAAATGACGTATGCGCCAGATGTGGTAAAAGTACAAGGAGTGCTGACTGGTCAAATGAGGCTGTATTAGTGACTAGTTTAATCCATGTAATTCTTCGAATCCTTTACTAGAAATGAACAAAATGTCTAGAGTCACAACGTTAGTAATTTTATGTTTAATGGTGCTACTTATAACGGGCTGCACAACAAACCCTGTGACGGGTAGAAAGCAATTAATTTTGGTATCGGAGAATACGGCAATTAATGCTTCTGAAGAAGCCTATGTCGATATGCTTAAGCCCTTAAGCAAAGATGGCAAGGTAAATAGCGATCCAGTATTAGTGAAGCGTGTGCAGGAAATAACTGCACGATTAATACCTCATGCAATTAAGTACAGGCCTAATACCGCGAAATGGGACTGGCAGGTAACGGTAATCGACGACCCTGAGGTGGTCAATGCATTTTGCATGGCTGGTGGTAAAATGGCGATCTATACCGGTTTAATCGAAAAAATCAATCCAACGGATGATGAAATAGCTCAAGTCATGGGGCATGAAATTGCACATGCGCTTTCATCACATACGGCTGAGAAGATGTCGGTCGCAATGGCATCATCGTTGGGTGTCTTAGCCGTTGGTATAGCTCGAAAAAATGATACTGCAACACTAGCCGGCGCGAGTCTTGCAGCTAAGCTAGCTATTGAACTCCCAAATAGCCGAATGGCAGAATCTGAATCGGATAGGATCGGTATAGAGTTAGCTGCTAAAGCTGGCTATAACCCAAAAGCAGCTATCACGCTTTGGGAGAAAATGGAAAAAGCAGGCGGTAAAAAAATGCCGCAATTTTTAAGTACACATCCATCACCAAAATCCAGAATTGATGCACTTAAAGCATTAGTTCCTAAGATGGAACATTGGTATAAATCCAATGATACTCGCCCAGTCTATCAGTGGAAGGTTATTTAAGATCATTAACTACCCCATACTCTCAGCAAGGTAAGTAGTCCAGTAAATTCGGCGCCTCATCAAGAGCTTGGTAATATCAACTAGAAATTTCAATACATTGCTGATGCAATAACGTGGAAAAGTTTCCAA
>CAZYTT010000135.1:0-4382 GCA_964650235.1 uncultured Gammaproteobacteria bacterium
TACGACTCCACCGCCAGGCGTGCAGAGAGTTCTCCCCCCTCTTTCACGACTCGGCAATTCGGTCATACTGCTTCCCAGAGCTTTGTCATCATCACGGGTCCGAATCACTACGATCACGCCCTGCCCCTCCTTGGCAATCCGTTGCATAGCCGCACGTAACGGCCAGCCACCTGTCGACTGACCATCGGCCATTAGCAAATCGGTCAATACATCCTCAACATGAACCCGAACCATTACCTCATCAGCTGGCTTGAAACCATCCGGAGGACAACCATAGGCCAGTGCCAGATGGAGCTGATCCGCTACCAGATCACGATAGGTATAGGCCCTGAACTCGCCCCACTCGGTCGTTAAAGGGCATTCGCTGATTCTTTCTATGGTCTGTTCATGCTCGACCCGATACTGAATCATGTCGGCAATTGAACCCATCTTTAGATTATGCGTCCGGGCAAAAATCTCCAGCTCTGGACGCCTGGCCATAGTCCCGTCATCGTTGAGGATCTCTACTATCACACTGGTCGGGACAAGTCCGGCCAGATTGGCCAGATCACTGCCAGCCTCAGTATGACCCGCTCGCGTCAACACCCCACCCGGTTGCGCCATTAACGGAAAGATATGCCCCGGCTGCACTAGGTCTGCGGCCTGCGCGTTTCTGGCAACTGCCGCCTGAACCGTCGTCGCCCGATCAGCTGCCGAGATCCCGGTGGTCACACCCGTGGCCGCCTCAATCGATACAGTAAAATTGGTACTGTGTTTGGCATCGGTTGAGCTGACCATCAGGGGCAGACGGAACTGCTCACATCGATCACGTGTCAAGGTTAGACAGATGAGACCACGACCATAGCGAGCCATGAAATTAATCGCCTCGGCATTAACAAACTCTGCCGCCATAACCAGGTCACCTTCATTCTCACGATCTTCATCGTCAACCAGAATGACCATGCGGCCTTGGCGAATCTCTTCAATTAATTCAGCTGTACTATTCAATGAGTTTCCAAATATTGATCAAAGACCAGTGACTACGATACCTAGCGTCTATCAATAAAACCACTCCGCTCCAGCATGGCCATATCAATGGTCTTACCACTACCACTCAGATCCAACAGCCGCTCTAGATAGCGAGCGATGATATCCACCTCAATATTTACGCGATCACCTATACCATACTGGTTGATAACCGTCTTCTCCTGAGTATGAGGTATAATATTGACACTGAATAAACAGCCATTGACTGTGTTTATTGTCAGACTAACGCCATCGATACATACCGAACCCTTGGCGGCTATATAACGCGCCAGATTCTCCGGTAACTCAAAATCAATCCGCTGTGATCGCCCTTCTTCACGACAGGCAACAACCATGGCAATACCATCAACATGACCGCTCACCAGATGACCACCCAGCCGAGTTGTTGGCAACAGCGCCTTTTCCAGATTAACTTGCGCACCGGCCACCAAGATACTTAATGTCGTACACCTAAGGGTCTCGGTCGATACATCGACATCAAACCCGGCCCTGTGCAGTGAGGTGACGGTTAAACAAACACCATTGATGGCTATACTGTCACCCAGCTGGACATCATCCAGGTCCAGGGATTTACTGACAATCGCCATGCGCAGGTCATTGCCCATTGCCGTCATCGATTCTATATTCCCTGTAGCTTCAATAATACCTGTAAACACTGATCAACCTCTGGCGCCTGAATCTAGCCGGCACTATTATAATTATCGTTTAATTTAAATGATGACGGGTGTTATTGATATAGGCGCTAATTCGCCAGTCTGTCCCAATGGCCCGAATATCACCAATTCCAAGATTTATACTGTCAGACATACGGGTTAGCCACGACAGGTCAAACAGGCCTCGGGCACCTGAGCCCATCAACTTCGGGGCCATATAGATAATGAGTTCATCAATTAATCCAGCACTCAGCAGGGCCCCGTTTAATGTAGCGCCGGCCTCGACCAATATGTCATTGAGTTCATAGCGTGACAGGACCGCAATCAAAGCGGACAGATCAAGGCCCCTGCCCTGCATATCAGGTAGTGTCGCAAATTCCAGCTGATCAACACTAGCGGCTAGTCTACTGGCTTTATCCACACCTGTTTCGCCTGTTAACAGGAGCTTCTTTCCCTCTGTCTTTAACAAGCGCGCCTCAGCGGGGATTCTGGCCGCGCTATCGAGGATTATTCGTAATGGTTGCCGGGGCATCGGCATCGCCATCAATGTGCCCACATCCTCGACCAGCTCATCTGGACGTACCGTTAATGCCGGATCATCTGCCAGCACCGTACCAATTCCAGTCATGATAGCGGCACTGCGTGCACGTAGACGTTGCACATCCTGACGTGCAGCAACCGAAGTTATCCACTGACTTTCACCCGAGGCCATAGCTGTACGACCATCGACGCTCATTGCAATCTTACAACGAATATAGGGTCGTCCACGACGCATGCGAGATATAAATCCGGGATTCAACTGTTCTGACATTGCCTGACCTACCCCAACGACAACCTCTATCCCGGCCTGACGCATGCGTTCAATACCCTGTCCCGCCACCCTGGGATCAGGGTCCTCCATGGCCACAACAACCCGCTGAATACCAGCACTCATTAATGCCTCGGTACATGGCCCGGTTCTACCGTGATGACAACAGGGCTCCAGGGTAACAAATGCAGTGGCCCCACGGGCATTACCTCCGGCCTGCTCCAGGGCAATAACCTCGGCATGGGGACCACCGGCATAGAGATGCCCACCTTCACCAATAACCTGATTCGCTTTAACGATGACACAACCGACACAGGGATTCGGGGCAGCGCTATTGAGTCCACGATGCGCCAGTTGAATAGCTCGCGCCATAAATTGCTGATCACTGATTTCCATGGTGACTCAGGTCATCTTGTTCCGCCGCCCTGTCAACAGGGTCACCGGGGATGCCAGCTCAATGGGGCCTTCTCGTTTGAGCCGTTCAATCTCTTCCTGAAAGGCATGAATATCCTGAAAACTGCGATACACAGAGGCAAAGCGCACATAGGCCACCTCATCCAGCTGCCGTAGTTCTTCCATCACCCATTCCCCGAGCTCCCGTGATGCAACCTCACGTTCGCCACAGGTATGGAGACGATGCTTGATCCGATTAATAGCCGAATCAATATCATCATAGGCTACTGGACGTTTTTCCAGGGCTCGGGCAAATCCGCGCTTGAGCTTCTCTTCATCGAAGGGCTCATGCTTATCATCATTCTTGATAATACGCGGTAACACCAGCTCCGCTGTTTCAAAGGTGGTAAACCGCTCGTTGCAATTCAGACACTCTCGCCTTCTCCGTACGGAGGCACCCGCACTGGCAAGACGAGAATCGATTACCTTGGTATCTTCGGCCTCACAAAAAGGACATTGCATTATTGTTTAACTCAGATGTCAGGCACGATAGACAGGGAAACGGGCACAGAGCTCCAGCACCTGCTGCTTAACGTCGGCTATAATCTTTTCAGAGCCAATATTATCAAGAATATCGCACATCCAGCCGGCCAGTAGTTCGACCTCAGTAATGCCAAAGCCACGACTGGTCACTGCCGGAGTACCGATACGGATACCACTGGTGACAAACGGTGACTGCGGGTCATTCGGCACACTATTTTTATTAACCGTAATATTGGCTACGCCAAGGGCGGCATCGGCATCTTTACCGGTAAATGACTTGCCAATAAAGTCGACTAGGAAGAGATGATTATCGGTACCACCAGAGACAATGTTAAATCCACGAGCCAGGAATACAGCCGCCATTGCCCTGGCATTATCCAGCACCTGTTGTTGATACTGCTTGAATTCAGGCTCTAGTGCCTCTTTGAAGGCAACTGCCTTACCAGCAATGACATGCATTAATGGGCCACCCTGGGTACCGGGAAAGACCATTGAGTTGAGTTTCTTTTCAATCTCCGGGTTGGCTCGTGCCAGGATAATCCCGCCACGTGGTCCCCGTAGTGTCTTATGTGTCGTCGAGGTGGTAATATCAGCGATCTGTACCGGATTAGGGTAAAGTCCGGCGGCCACCAGTCCGGCCACATGGGCCATATCAACAAACAGGTAGGCACCCACTTTATCAGCTATTTCTCGCATACGCTGCCAGTCAACTACCCGAGAATAGGCGCTAAAACCACCAACTACCATCTTCGGCTTATGTTCCAGCGCCAGCGCCTCGACTTCATCATAATCTATTTCACCGGTCGTCTCGTTTAGACCGTATTGAACAGCATTAAATAGCTTGCCGGAGAAATTCACCCTGGAGCCATGGGTCAAATGACCACCATGGGCCAGACTCATCCCCAGGATGGTATCACCTGGCTGCAACAGGGCAAGATAGACCGCGGCATTGGCCTGAG
>CAZYTT010000136.1:0-4302 GCA_964650235.1 uncultured Gammaproteobacteria bacterium
CTGACCGGTCAGGCTGAGGCGGTGTTGCAGAAACTGGGGCTGGCTTATCGGGTCGTGGCGCTGTGTGCCGGTGATGTCGGTTTCTCTGCAGCCAAGACCTATGACCTGGAGGTGTGGTTACCGGGTCAGCAGACCTATCGGGAGATATCTTCGTGTAGTAATTTCTGCGATTTCCAGGCCCGTCGTATGCAGGCCCGCTGGCGTAATCCTGAAACCGGCAAGCCCGAGCTGGTGCATACACTGAATGGTTCTGCCCTGGCTGTTGGTCGTACCCTGGTTGCGGTGATGGAAAACTATCAGCAACAGGATGGTAGCATCGCCATCCCTGATGTCCTGCAGCCCTATATGGGTGGCTTGAAGGTAATCGAGGCCTCGACCTAGTGGTTAGTTTCTTGAGATGACAGTTTATTGATCACAGTAGTGAGTCCTAACCGCTAGAGGGCCTATGGATTTTCTCCCAATCTTTTTACGCCTCAAACACCGGCCCTGTCTGGTGGTCGGTGGTGGTGAAATAGCGGCACGCAAGGTCGACCTGTTGCGCCGTGTTGAGGCCGATATCACGCTTGTGGCGCCGGACCTGTGTTCGGAGTTACAGACCCTGGCGGGTGAAGGTACTATTAACTGGCACCAGGGGAAGTTCCAGGCCGATGACCTGGGCGACAGTGTGCTGGTAATTGCGGCGACTGCCGATAGCGCCGTCAACAGGACTGTCTTTGAGCTGGCGCATAACAGAAATTTACCCGTCAATGTAGTCGATCAACCTCAGCTATGCAGCTTTATCTTTCCGTCGATCGTCGATCGTTCGCCGGTTGTAGTTGCCGTATCTACCGGCGGGGCATCGCCGGTGCTAGCGCGGCTCCTGCGGACCCGGCTGGAGACGATGATCCCGGGTGGCTATGGTCGTCTGGCGCAGATGCTGGCCGGTTATCGCAATGCGGTTAAACAACGCATCAAGGCTGGGCCGGCCCGGCGACGTTTCTGGGAAAACCTATTAAATGGCGCCTTACCTGAATTGATATTTGCCGGTCGTGACAAGCAGGCCCGTGAGCTGATGCAGCAACACCTGGATGATGACAGTCTGACGAGCCAGACCCAGGGTGAGGTCTATCTGGTTGGTGCCGGGCCCGGTGACCCGGACCTGTTGACCTTTCGCGCCCTGCGGTTGATGCAGATGGCCGATGTGGTGCTCTATGATCGCCTGGTCAGTGCCGAGATTATGGATCTGGTGCGGCGTGATGCCGAGCGCATCTATGTCGGCAAGAAACGCGATTTTCACGCAGTCAGGCAGGAAGAGATCAGTCATCTTATGGCCGACCTGGCCCAGCAGGGCAAACGGGTGTTACGGCTGAAGGGCGGCGACCCGTTTATTTTTGGACGTGGTGGTGAGGAGATTGCCGTGTTAGCCGAAAAGGGCCTCCAGTTCCAGGTTGTGCCGGGGATCACGGCGGCGGCCGGATGTGCCAGTTATTCAGGTATTCCATTGACTCATCGAGACTATGCCCACTCGGTGATGTTTGTCGCTGGCTATCTGAAAGATGGTGAACCGGATCTGGATTGGCAACGACTGACGGCCCCGAAACAGACTATCGTGATTTACATGGGGTTAATGGGCCTACCGATCCTGTGTCAACGACTGGTTGAATACGGCCTGCCAGCGGACCTACCGGTGGCGATTATTGAACAGGGGACGACAGTACGGCAGCGTGTATTGACCGGCACATTAACCACATTGCCTGGCATCGTCAGTCAAACGGAGCTGCATGCGCCGACACTGGTCATCGTTGGTGAGGTGGTTAAGCTGCATGAAAGTCTGAAATGGTTTGATACCACGCCAGTCAGCTAACATAATCAAATAACTGAACGGTTAATAAAGCTGGGCTTTGAAACCCTGTTTTAGAACCGGTTTATTCTATACCCAGCCTTTAAAGACAGTCTTTGGGCCGTTGCTGCCACTGCGTCTCGGCCATGGCCTGTGCCTCCGCTGGGTTCTCGGCCTGGCCCAGTAATCGAAGGGCAATGGCTACTGTGCCAGTTACGGCAGCATACCCGTATTGATTGTCATCATTTTGCCACAGTGCCTTCAGTTCATTGATATCCATCGTCATCGATTTCAGATGGCGCCTGCCACTAAACAGGGCAGGCCAGGTCTCGGTGTGCGTCTGGCCATTAAAGACCGAGAACAGTTCACAGTCCTTATCCGGGTCGCGCTCGATCTCGCCACCTTCACCCTTGAAGACCGACATATTGGCATGCTGAAGTAATTCGGCGGCCTGCTGATGGACCTGGCGATAGCCAGGGTGAAAGGTGCTCTGCATCATATAAGGGGCCGATGACGGATTTAAAACCCGCAGCAGGGTATTGATTGGTGAGCGCAGGCCAAAATGACGACGCAGGGCGAGGATGGTCGTTAGTTTGGGTGAGATGACCTCCAGTGGCACATAGGTAAACTGACGGCTGTCGATCTGGGTGCGGGCCTCATCAATGCTACTACAGATCGGCAGGCCCAGGGCACGCACGGCGTCCTCGGTATAGATGCGATCGTCTTTATTACCACGGGTGCCATGCATAAATACCGGGATGTTATTAGCCGCCAGTAGCAGGGCCGACAGCACAAACCAGGGCAGGTGACGGCGTTTACCGGCATAGCTGGGCCAGTCGATCTGTACCGTGGGCAATGCTGTGAGCTTCAGGGCATCACGAACCGCGTGGATAAAGCCTGCCAGTTCCTCGGGTGATTCCTCTTTTACCCGCAGCAGCATCAGGAAGGCACCAAGTTGAACGGGTTCTATCTCATCGGCCATGATCATCGCCATGGCCTGTTGGGCCTCTTCGAGGGTTAGTGAGCGGGCGCCCTTTTTGCCGCGTCCCAGGATGCGAATATACTGGGCGAAGGGGTGTTCAGTGGCCTGAGTCATAAAGTCTGTAACCTGTCTCTGTGGTTAGGGTCGGCACGCCAGTAGTAATATTAGCGCACCATGCTGATCAGAAATAAGACAAATAAAATAACCCCGACAATGGGTAGCAAAACGCTAATCCAGTCGTTGCCTGTGGCCTTAGGCGTGTTTTTCATGATCGACTTTAAGCGCGGAAACAGCATCAACACCATCGCGCCGAGCGCCAGGGCATAGCCAATTTTCATCCAGGTTTCCATCTAAAACTCTCCTGATATCACAAGGGCAAAAAAAACCCCGGTCTAGCCGGGGTTTTATAGCTTAGATCGGTTGACTGATCAATCGTCGCTGCTGAAGGCACCAAGGATCTGCAGCAGGCTGACAAAGATATTGTAGATGCTTAAATACATCGATACAGTCGCCAGCACATAGTTGGTCTCACCACCATTAATGATACGGCTGGTATCAAACAGGATGAAACCACTCATGATCATTATTACTGCCGCTGAAATAGCTAGTGACATCGCCGGGATAGCCAGAAAAATATTGGCAATGGCTGCAATCAGGATGACCATCATGCCAGCGAACAGCATTCCACCGAGAAAGCTGAAGTCACGCTTGGTTGTCAGCGCATAGGCTGACAAGCTGAGGAAGATTATACCGGTGCCACCCAGGGCGGTCATGATGATCTCGCCACCCGTGTTCATCGCCAGGTAGTGATTTAATACTGGGCCAAGGCCGAATCCCATCAGACCGGTGATAGCAAAGACAACACCGATACCGGCAGCAGAATTGGCTGTGCGTGGTAATACGAACCAGATTAATACTATAGAACCGACAAATGCGATCAGGTTAGTCGAAGGACCCATTTGCAAGCTCATAGAAACAGCGGCCATAATCGCACTGAATACTAGGGTCATGGAAAGCAGCATATAGGTGCTACGCAGTACCTTGTTGGTCTGTAGTGCAGAGGCCTGGGCACGGGCAATTTGTGGTGAATAGTGATTCATTGGGTTGTAAAACCTCCGTAAAATTTATCGACACTATGAATATAGGGGCAGTGAAGCCAGAATACAAGGCCTGTTTTAGGTAATCAATGGGTCTAAATCCACATAATTTATAATATTTTTCAATTAATACTGGCAACCAAAATACAAATTAATGTAGAATCTTGCGCTGGCTTTCACAGACAGTCTACTACGACCTGTAGCAGTGAAGTGAGGGCATTTCTGTTTACGAACAGCTCGCTAAGAGGTCGATAATTGAGCGTAGCGATGTACTTAAATAAGTAGTAAGCAGATTGATACAAGTTGATTTCGGAGAGGTGGCTGAGTGGTCGAAAGCACCGGTCTTGAAAACCGGCGAGGGTTTGTAGCCCTCCCAGGGTTCGAATCCCTGCCTCTCCGCCATA
>CAZYTT010000137.1:0-1652 GCA_964650235.1 uncultured Gammaproteobacteria bacterium
AACCGTGCCGGACAAGCTGCTACTGCTGCAAATGACATTTTAAATGCTTCAATTGTAGAGACGACCTTGCGTTGGCCCAATCCGGAGGATGCGTTTAACCGAGTTTTTCCTACAGATACTGCGTCGCTGCAGGCGGTGACTCGTGAGAGTGCGGTTGTGGCTATGGCAGCAAACCACTTGTCAGTAGCGGACGCCCAATCAGATGGTGTTAAGCCGCGACCATCGGGATTTTTTCGTTTGGGTATTGTCGCGATGGTTATCGTATTATTTATGTCTATCGCCTTACCGTGGAGTCGTGAAGATGCCACAGGCTCTGCTAGCGAGATGATGAGCTTGCACAATGCAGCGCGTGATATTTTTGAACGTGAAGGCCTCGCTAGGACTGAAGCTACAGGTCAACGTGAAGTAACTGAGTCAGGGTCGCAACGACAGGAGGTCTTTCGTCTGGAGGAGGCTGGTCTGGTGATGCGGGTGGAACGCTATGTCGATAAGCCCATTGAGAGTACCGAATTGAATAGTCATCTGGTATCAACGGATAACGAGCTATTGTCTGATGAGGCTGTTACTGATACAGCACCCGCTATAATCCTGGAGCCAAATCAACAACTCGTAAGTTCTCAGCAAGCGGCGGTTATCAATTCGTCCACTATGACTACTGATGAAATATTTATGCAAAATACCGCGGCAATGCCAGGCGAGATGATGTCTATGGATAGTGAACCGGTCCATCTGCCAGCAACAGCGCCAGTGATAACTCGTATAAGTCACCATATTGTAATTCGGGGCGACACCCTGTGGGCGATTGCCCAACGCTATCTGGGTGACCCCTATCGTTATTCCCAGTTGGCTCAGTTAAGTCGAATAACTGACCCTGATCTGATCTACCCGGGTGACCGGGTGACAATGGAGGTCTCTGAGTCCGCCGAGGCTGGGTTATAGGAAGCTCAATTTATTGATTCATGGTGTCGAGCTAATGACAGTAGTTTGAGCAACTGCTATTCTCACTCCAGCTATCGCAATCTCACCCGACCTTGACAGTCCTGGGTGGGGCGCGAGTACTATCTCCTGTCCTGGATTAATAAAAATTTTTGAGAGTCATCTGTGTCGTCTTGTATTATCCCGCGTCAACCAAGTTCACCCATTTCGGATACATCAGACTGGCCCGTCGATATGCACACGGTGTTAACCCGTATATTTACCAGTCGTGATATCAAATCAGCGGATGAACTGGAGACATCACTCGATCGCTTATTGCCCTATGACCGATTGACCCATATAAATCAGGCTGTTGATCTGCTCGCTACCGCCCTGGAACAGCAGCAACAGATTTTGATCGTGGGTGATTTTGATGCCGACGGTGCCACCAGTTGTGCAGTAGCGGTCAGGGCTCTCAGGGCATTAGGTGCTGGTAATGTCAGTTTTCTTGTGCCTAATCGTTTTGAATTCGGCTATGGCCTGACACCAGAGATCGTTGCTGTGGCAATCGAGCGATTTCATCCTGATTTGATTATAACCGTTGATAATGGCATTGCCAGTTACGAAGGTGTTGCCGCCGCCAGGGCAGCGGGGATCACCGTATTGATTACTGATCATCATTTGCCCGGTTCGCGATTACCTGATGCCCATGCGATTGTAAATCCCAATCAGGTCGG
>CAZYTT010000137.1:1752-4252 GCA_964650235.1 uncultured Gammaproteobacteria bacterium
TGCCCGGTTCGCGATTACCTGATGCCCATGCGATTGTAAATCCCAATCAGGTCGGTGACTCGTTTCCAAGTAAAAACCTGGCGGGGGTCGGTGTGATCTTTTATGTCATGCTTGCACTGCGCGCACGTCTGCGTCAACTCGACTGGTTTAAGTCGAATAAAATTAATGTCCCCAAATTGGCCTGCCTGCTCGATATTGTCGCCCTGGGTACTGTGGCTGATGTGGTGCCACTAGATCAGAATAATCGTATTCTGGTGGCTCAGGGGTTGGCCCGCATCCAGAGCGGTCAGGCCTGTGCCGGGATTCGTGCCCTGATTGAGGTGTCTCGGCGACAGGCTCATCGACTCGTTGCCGCTGATCTGGGTTTTGCCCTGGGTCCAAAACTCAATGCCGCCGGTCGACTGGATGATATGTCCCTAGGTATCCAGTGTCTGTTAACTGATGATGACAGCCAAGCCGCGCAGATGGTCCAACAGCTGGATCAATTAAACCGTGAGCGGCGCGAGATAGAGTCCTTAATGCAGCAGCAGGCCCTTGAGAGCCTGAAGAAGCTGACGCTGGATGAGGCCGATGACTTGCCATCTGGGTTATGTATCTACGACCCGGACTGGCATCAGGGCGTTATTGGTATCCTTGCCTCCCGTATTAAAGAACGTCTACATCGGCCGGTTATTGCCTTTGCCTTGGCCAAGGCGGGTGAGATTAAAGGCTCGGCGCGTTCAGTGCCGGGGTTGCATATACGCGATGTTCTGGACGCCGTGGCCGTAGGTAATCCGGGATTGATCCAAAAGTTTGGTGGCCATGCAATGGCGGCGGGGTTGACACTGGCCGAAACTGATCTGGATCAGTTTCGCCTGGCCTTTGATGGTGAAGTGCGGCGTCATCTGGGCGTCGATGATCTTCAGGGCGTTATCTATAGTGATGGACAGCTGGGGCCACTCGACCTGAGTCTGGACCTGGCTGAAGATTTGCGGGGAGCCGGCCCCTGGGGGCAGGGCTTTCCAGAACCCGTCTTCGATGGTGCCTTCAGTGTCGCTGACTATCGCATTGTGGGCGAGCACCACCTGAAAATGACACTCGTACCCGTTGGTGAGGTGAGTGATGGTTCGACATTGATCGATGCCATTGCCTTTAATACCCTGCCGGAGGATCTTCCGGATCAGGTGATTGAGTGTGCCTACCGACTCGATGTTAATGAGTTTCGTGGTCAGAAGACGGTGCAGATGATTATTGAATATATTCAGGGCCAGCGTTGATGGTAGTGCTGTTTTGCGACGTAAACAGCATCTATTGATGCAATTTTAGGTGATAATTATCTTTCTGACACTGATATTAATCTGAACTTAATTTTTCCGTGTTCTAGTCGTGGCGCCGAATTTCGGGTCTGCAAGCGATTAATTTCTAATGCACCCGGCCGATAGCATTTAACAGCCTTCTGCTGAAGTGCTGCTTACAGTATAGTTCGAGATTATCCATTGCAGTATGTCAGCGTGTGCTTAGATTTAGAGGATTTTACAATATGATTTTCAGACCAATCGAGTGGCTGTCACTTACAGCCTTGATTGTAGCGCCGCTATTGACGGCCTGTAGCAGTTCTAATAATGCCAATACCCAGGTCTTTGATGCAACGGTGCTGTCGATGGCGACGTCACAGACCGTGGCGCTGGGCGATATTGATGCTGATAATGACCTTGATCAGATAGTCGGTAACGATGGTGAGGCTGATCAGATTTATCTGAATGATGGTGCTGGACATTTTAGTGACAGCCATCGCGTCATTGGCACCGAGCTGACGAAGACCTATTCGGTTGCCTTGACAGATGTTGATGGTGATCTGGACCTGGACTTGATGACCGGACTCTATGGTGAGACTAATGTGCTCTATTTGAATGATGGCAGTGGTCATTTCAGTGCCAGTAATCAACCGGCATTTGCCAGTGCAACAACCTATGCAATTGCCTTAGGAGACCTGGATGGAGATAGTGAACCTGATCTGGTCGTGGGTAATTATCTGGATAGTGATCCTAATACGATCGATGTCCCTAATCAGGTGTTTAGCAATGATGGTAATGGGTTATTCTCAGAGGTTACTTTACCTCTGACGAGTCAGACCTTTACAACGAAACGAACACTGGCTATTGCACTCGGTGATCTGGACCGGGATGGTAAGCCGGATCTTGTGGTTGGCTATGAAGGCGCTCCGACCGAGGTATACTGGAATACCAGCGCTGGGGGCGTGATCTCATTTGATCCGACACCTTTACAATTGGCTGACTCCAATGCTCTGGCGTTTGCTATTGCTGATGTGGATGGTGATACCTTTGCTGACCTGGCAGTAGCTCCCAGTTCGCTCTATTTGAATAATGGGGGTCGCGTGCTAACGGATCATAGCCAGGTCACCAATCAGCAGTTAAGTGGGGCGTCAACGGTCGCCGTCGTATTGACTGATATTGATAAGGATGGTGACAATGATTTGATCACCGGCCTGAATAATGCCCCC
>CAZYTT010000138.1:0-2611 GCA_964650235.1 uncultured Gammaproteobacteria bacterium
CACTGTTAGATCAATAGACCAAGAATGCTAATCGTACCTGAGCAGAATAATATTATTATCCCCTGCCCTTATGCCTAGGATGACCAGCGAGACATCATTACCCCCACTTAATGACCTCCAGCACACCCACTGGAGAGCCTTACAATACCTCAATCTATACCGCATGTTTCTGGCGATACTCTTAACCAGCCTAAATATCTTTAGTATTACGCCCAGCCCGCTGGGCATCCACAATATATTCCTGCTCCAGTACTGCACCGCATTCTACCTGGCTTATAGCCTTTTCAACGTTCACACGATTAGCGTTCAAAGCCCCGACTTTAATATTCAACTCTATTTTCAGGTCCTGGCTGATATCATTCTGATCACTTTAATGATGCATGCCAGTGGTGGCGCAAGCAGCGGTCTGGGGACATTACTAATCGTTACGGTTGCTGGGGGAAGCCTTCTGAGCGGCGGTAGAACGGCGGTATTTTTCGCTGCAACAGCGACATTAGCTGTATTACTGGAAGGGACCTATGCATTCCTGGAAGGCGCGACTTCAAACTCCACCCAGGAGGGTCTATTAGGGGCAACATTTTTTGTAACCGCGCTGCTGGGACATACGCTAGCAAAACGTCTCCATGCCAGTGAGGCTCTGGCTGAGAAGCGCGGTATCGACCTCGCCAACATGGCCCAGTTAACCGAATATATTATTCAACGAATGCAAACCGGCATCATCGTTCTCGATGACGACAATAACATACGACTTATGAATGAATCGGCCCAACACCTGCTTGGGGCAGACCAAACTGAAGCGGAGGGATTCACAACCCTGCCCATAGAGTTCATAGAACAATTTAATCACTGGAAGACAGACAATAGTTACTCGCCCTCTATGCTAAAGCTTGCGACAACCGGGGCAAACATCTTGCCACGATTCGCAGCACTCGGTGAAGACGACAGGGCCGGTACGATAATATTCATTGAAGACACCGCGGCCATGGCACAGCAGGCCCAGCAGCTTAAATTGGTATCACTGGGGCGTTTGACCGCCAGCATAGCCCATGAAATCCGAAACCCCCTGGGCGCAATCAGTCACGCTAACCAGTTACTATCGGAGGCGAGTTATCTCAACAATGAAGACCAGAGACTCATTGAGATCATTTCGACGCATGCGAGTCGAGTAAATACAATTATTGAAAATATCATGCAATTGAGTCGGCGCCAGCCCACACACACTGAAGAACTAGCCCTGGGGCCCTGGGTATCTGGATTTTCAGCCGACTTCTGTCATGACTACCACATTGAGGCCGATATGCTGACTATGGAAATTGCCGACGAATCACTTGTCGTACGTTTTGATAACAGCCAGCTACGTCAGGTTGTCGACAATCTGTGCCAAAACAGCCTGCGCTATTTTAATTCCGGCACCGCTAATGGCCCCTGCCTCCGTTTAATAGCGGATATTAACCGAGACACCAACAGACCCTATATCGACATAATCGACAATGGCCCAGGCGTCAAAGATGAAGACATTGCCAAGCTGTTTGAACCATTCTTCACCAAAACCAGCAATGGCACTGGCCTGGGACTCTATATCGCTCGTGAGCTATGTGAAAGCAATCAGGCTCAACTTGATTACATTAAACGTACTCAAGGTGCCTGTTTCCGTATCAGTTTCGCTGACCCTAGACGCGCCCAGGTGCTATCGCTATGACGCAAGCCATAGCATTAATTGTTGATGACGAACCCGATATACTTGAGCTACTGGAGCTGACACTGTCACGCATGTCTATCAGTTGCCAAAGGGCAACGGATATCGATACGGCTAAATCGCTACTCAAACAACAGACCTTTAACCTCTGCCTTACCGACATGAGACTACCCGATGGTAATGGCATTGACCTGGTTGAACATATTCAGGCCAACTATCCTTCCACCCCAACAGCCGTCATCACGGCCCATGGCAATATGGAATCGGCTGTCAATGCCCTCAAAAAAGGGGCCTTTGATTTTGTATCTAAACCCGTTGATCTGGGCATCCTTAGAGGACTGGTAAAAACGGCACTTAAGCTCAGCGGCACACAGATTGCCGAACATGAAACACAGTCCAGCCCAATCCTGGGGCAATCCAGCCATATCTGTGATTTACGCCAACAGATCACAAAATTATCACGGAGCCAGGCACCGGTCTATATATCCGGTGAATCGGGGAGCGGCAAGGAACTGGTAGCACGTCAGATTCATGCCCAGGGACCGCGGGCCGAACAGGCCTTTATTCCGGTAAACTGTGGTGCAATCCCCGAAGAATTGATGGAGAGCGAGTTTTTTGGCCACACCAAAGGCAGCTTTACCGGGGCCCAGACGAATAAGGCCGGGCTCTTTCAGGCTGCAAGTGGCGGCACCCTGTTCCTCGATGAAATCGCTGACCTGCCCTTACATATGCAGGTTAAACTGCTGCGTGCCATCCAGGAGCGGGCGATCAGGCCCATAGGCACCACCCAGGAGATTCCAGTTGATACCCGGATCCTAAGCGCTACCCACAAAGACCTCACACAGCTCGTCACCACCGGTGCCTTTCGTCAGGATTTATTTTATAGAATCAACGTGATAGAACTACATGTACCGC
>CAZYTT010000138.1:2711-4143 GCA_964650235.1 uncultured Gammaproteobacteria bacterium
GCCTTTCGTCAGGATTTATTTTATAGAATCAACGTGATAGAACTACATGTACCGCCACTGAGACAACGTATCGAGGACCTGCCGGAATTAATTAATCTTTTCCTGAGTCAACTAGCCCACAGAAACGGTCAACCAATCAATCAGATAGCCCCTTCAGCTATCGAGGCCTTAAGTGCCTATGAATTTCCTGGCAATGTACGTGAACTCGAAAATATCTTGGAGCGTGCTATTACACTCTGCGATGGCCAGACTATTCATGTCAGCGACCTGCAATTATCGCCTCAGCTATTGCCTCAATTTGAGGTAATGAAATCTGGACCTGCGGCAATGTCAGCAGAAAACCCCGAATTAGCGTCCGGCGCCATCACCGATAAGCCCATTGAGGCTAGCCAGGTAATACCTACACAACTCAATCCGTACCTTGATAATACTGAAAAACAGGCCATTATCAAGGCATTGGAGGAGACGCGATATAATAAAACAGCCGCCGCCAGACGTCTTGGCATTACCTTCAGGGCCCTGCGCTATCGGCTGAAGAAATACGGCATCACATAGACATTGATTCTCAATAGTCAGGGAGGGCATTGCCATGATTTATGACCACATTTGTTTTAACCACCGGACGTCACCTGACAATTTTTGTCACTTTATGACCTTCAATGTCACGTCCAGCACCCACCGCCTGCCTCCATCAGGACTTTTCTCAGGAAACAGTACTCCATTTCATTGATGCCCTGCTCAGTTTGCGCTATTTGACCCGTCCTTATGGGTTTAAAACGCCTAATCAACATGATTCAACAAAATTACTAAAGTTGGCACAGCAAGTGCAGATAACATCACCAAGACAATTGCTTCACAGCACGCTGGGGAACAGAGGTCATAATTACGTGAGTGCTAACAATTAAACATATAGCTATGAACTTCTCGAGGAGTACACCATGAAAAAAATGCAACAAGGTTTTACATTGATCGAGCTGATGATCGTTGTCGCGATTATCGGTATCCTAGCGGCGATCGCCATCCCTGCCTATCAAGATTACACAGTACGTGCAAAAGTCTCTGAGGTAATGGGTGTTGCAGCAAAGGATAAAACTACTATCTCTGAATACTACGTTACTGTAGGTTCAATGCCAACAACTGCAAACCAGGCTGGTATTAATACTGCCGCTGCTCAAAGCCAGTATATCTCAGGTATTTCATTTACAAATGTTTCTACTACTAATGCAACTATGACCTATACACTGGCCAACCTGGCTTCTGATATCAATGGTCAGACAGTTATATTTTCGGGAACAGGCAACACCAATGGTGTAACCTGGACTTGTGCTGATGGTAATGCCCCAGACAAGTACCTTCCAGCTAACTGCCGTGGTACCTAGTAGCCGGTAATACTGTTAGTCAAAGGCCCCTCATCGAGGGGCCTTTTTCTTTA
>CAZYTT010000139.1:0-4123 GCA_964650235.1 uncultured Gammaproteobacteria bacterium
CTCCCGTTCGTATCATTCGTCAGGCGCAACGCGCAACTTACTATTGTCCACATTGCCAACATTAGATTATTGGCTTGCTGACGTGCAGGTTGGCCTTAAATTCTAGGGATTGGCTTTACTGCTTGGACTGATAGAGCTGGAGGGCAAAGTCTGAGTCAGCTCTGCTTTATTGTGGGGTGATCCTGTCGATGCTGATGGATCCGTGTCGATGGCAATAATGACCCCGCCGGGCTCTATGGCCAGGGTCTCAGATATGGCGGTCAGGTTAGATAGATGATGGCCCAGGTTGGTGTTATCGCTGGCGCGAGGGTCAAACATGATATGGGTGATGCCCTTGATATTGGCAAGCAGTGTCTCGCTGTCGGGGTAGTCGGGTGGCAGTGGTAGTGCAGGGCGACGGGTTGCTAGCATGGTGCGACCGGGCCACTGACTAATAATGCGTATCTTGTCGTTATCGACATCTTCCAGTTCGAGGGCCAGGGTCTGGATCAGTGTATCTGCTGGAGATAGCAGGTTGTTGGCAATGTTCTGCTGGATCAGTTTGTCGCCCTGCATGAAGATAATGGTGGTGAAAAACAGGACCAACATTGCCAGGCCGCGTTGACCGAGGAAATTCTGGCTACCCATCTTGCTATTTAATATCAATAGCTGTTGGCTGCCTATATATAGTAATAACACTAGGCCAATGAAGGCCCAGCTGGTGTCGGCACAGGTCAGCCCGATAGTTGTGGTTAGTAACAACAGGCGGCCAAGGAAATCGGCATACAGCTGTTTGATGTTTAGAAGTACGATCGCTGCCAGGGCCAGCGCCATAATTGTGCTGGTGATATCGATGCTGGAAAAGGTGGCAGGGTCGGTCCATATAACAGCGCTCAGGGCGGCTAATGGGTTGGCAAGCCAGCTTATTTCTTCCCAGCCGCCACGGATGAGCAATGCAAAAGTCACGGCAATAGCAATGCCGATAACCATATGGCGTTGTTGGCGTGTATCGATCGGATTTTTATGCCATTCAATAACCAATCCAATGGGGTATGCCAGCGCCAGTGGGTGGATGCTGGTCATGATCGTAATGAGTAGTATTTGTAAGAAGAACCAGCCACCAAGCGGTCGTTGAACCTGGCGATAGCGCTTGTCTAGAAACAGGCCAAGACAAAAGCCAAGCAGTATATAGGGGCCGGCGCCAATACTGTTAATCTGGGCCAGGGTGATGGGCGCTATCAGTAATAAACCGCCGCTAATTAGTGCAGCCTCTTTCTTGTCACGTTGAATGTGGCGGGCAAACAACGCTATGGCTATGAAGCAGATGATGGCACTGAAGACCTTGAGTGCAATGATGCTGCCGGGCCAGTAGATTCCGACCGGGGCAAACAGCAGCGCCCTCAGATCTGGCAGCCCCAGGATAAAGATGGGATTGATGACATTATCAACGACAGACCAGACCAGTAGCATGGCTCGGGTAGCGGACTCTTCAATGCTGTAGGCATCAAGTCGGAGTAGCCCACTGGTTAATAAGATAGCGCCCCAGACTATAAGGAGCAGCAGGGCCTGATAACGCGGTGTAATTTTATCGAGCATGTTGGCTTCTAGTTATTAAAAAATGGGGGTCAGCATACATGAATTGTAATAACGGGTCATCAGTGCAGGTTCATTCAGATTCGTGAAACAGGGTCTGCACTATCGTGGTTCAGTTAAAATTTGCTAGTTACACAAAACAGGTTTATTATTCAGCGTTTAAATAAGGCTGTGGGATTTACCCTATAAATACAGTCAAGTATAACAATTTTGTGGGTGATGTCTGGCCTGTGAGCTTGCAATGGTTGTTGGCCTCATGCTATATATCGCGCTTGTATTTTGCGGTAAAAGTCTGAACGGAGAGGAGAAGGATACATGGGTACTTCAGAAATACTGGTGTTATATGTCGTTTGGTTTGTGCTGGCGTTCGGCTTGGCAAGATTCCTGTTTAAGAATAATCCATAAGTCCAGAATTTATCTTAGGCTGGACTGCCAAAAAAATAATCAAATAATGGCGGTGGCCTTGGGGTACGTGTTGACGAGAGTTGAAGGCATACGTACTATGTGGGCATTGCATTGAAACATAATATTTAAGATGAATCGGGAGGGGCAATAAATGCGACGTATAACCATGCTAGCTTCAATGGTATTTGGGGCTGCAGCCATGATGGCTGGATCGATAGCTAGTGCACAGGTTTCTGGTGCTAGCTTAGAAAGCGGTAAAAAAATATTTATGGAAGGTAAGGGAGCTGTCCCAGCCTGTACTTCGTGTCATGGCGAAGATGGAATGGGTAATGACATGATGGGTACGCCTCGACTGGCTGGCCAGATTGTTCAGTTTCTTGTCAAGCAGCTGGAAGACTTTGCGACTGACAAGCGTATGGATACTACTATGTTTGTTATGAATACCAATGCCAAGGGTCTGAGTGCGCAGGACAGAGTGGATGTGGCATTGTATGTCAACAGTCTGCACGAAACCGATACATTATCGAATCTTGCTGAATTAAAAGACTCAGGTACTGAAGTAGGTACTCCCTATCTCGGTAAGGTAATTGCTAACTACGGGTTGATCGAAAAAGGTGTGCCAGCCTGTAAGTCTTGCCATGGTTACAATGGTCGTGGTGTAGATCCTATCTATCCCAAGCTGACTAAGCAGAAATATGTCTATCTGGTTAATCAGCTGAAGAAATGGCGTGATGGTTCACGTGCCAATGATCCTTTAGCACAGATGCAGAAGGTTGCTCGTAATATGTCAGATGCTGATATTAATAATGTTGCATCCTTTCTGGCGGGTGCTGCTGAGACTACTATCGGTAACTCACGTATACCGGGTCATCATATGCCACTGTTGTATGATGCCACTGAGTCAGTGCACGAGTAATTAAATACTCGTTGATATAGTTGCCATGCTTGTAATTTCTCTAGAGTTTCTATAGCCATCTATAGACTAGGTGCAGGCAGAAAAATTAAAAAAGGGCGGTTTTTACCGCCCTTTTTTATTATAATGCGGCGTTCAGCAGTAAATTAAGAGTGATTAAATTAATGGCCAAGCACCAGAGAATGAAGCAAGGTGAAAAAATCCTGTTTGGGATAGCTGGTGTTTTTATTGTTCTGGCTATAATTGCCTATGTCATGCTGGAAGTATACCGACAGGGGCGGGAAGAGCCGTTGTTTGGCCAAACTACCCGTTATGATTTATCTGCTGATGGGCAGCGCGGATCGGTATTGTTTCGTAAATCTGGGTGTACTGCTTGTCACCGGGCGATGCGGAATGGTACTAATATGGGCCTGTCACTTGATGGCGTCGGCTCGGTCAGGACACAGGAATGGCTGTTCAACTTTCTCCGTGATCCAGAGCAGACCTATGGTTCAAGTACAGTGGATCATGGTTACTCGCCTAAAGAGGCGGCCTATGTATCCAGTATGTCCAAAGAGGATCTGAGTGCAATTGCAGAGTTTATCGCCGGTTTGAAGTCTGAACAGGGTTCGGCCTCTGCGCCTATGCCACCTGAAGACCGGTCTGAGTTTATTGATAATATGTTGAAAAATTTCGCGCCACCAGGATGGAAAGACAAATATCAGGACGTGCGTGAAAATGAAAAATATAAAACACAGGGGAAAGGCAGTGAGTAATCAGGCTCCATGGGATCAGGATATTGTATATACGAAGTATGTGCTGTGGTTTGTCTATGCCTGCGTTATATATAGCGTGATAGGGTTTTCGTGGGGTGCCATTATGGGTGGCGTGGCAGAGCTGCGCCATTTTGTCGATGGTACTGCCAATGGTAAGTTGATTGTTCGTGCTCATACCCATGTGAACTTGCTCGGCTGGGTAGAGATGGCGATATTTGCAGCTATATATTACGTAGTTCCACGTCTGGTCCGTCGTCCCATTTATAGTTTAAAGCTGGTTAAGGCCCATTTCTGGATTCATAATTTTGGCCTGATAGGCATGGTACTGCTATTTACTGCTGCCGGCGTGATTTCAGGTATGGCGCAAAACCAGGATAGTGGTGCGAATCTTGAATTAATCATTCACCCCTTTCTGGCAACGATGGGAATTTTTGGTTCGTTGGTGTTATTGGCCAATTTGATTTGGGGTTATAATATC
>CAZYTT010000140.1:0-4023 GCA_964650235.1 uncultured Gammaproteobacteria bacterium
AAAGCTATGGGTCATGGCTGGAAGAATTCCTGAGCAATTTATCGAAGAACTGATCGCCCGTGTCGATATCGTCGACATAATCGACAGTTATGTCCCACTGCGCAAAGGTGGTCGCGACTATGTCGCCTGTTGTCCCTTCCATAATGAAAAATCGCCCTCGTTCACAGTGAGCCGAGAAAAACAGTTCTTTCACTGCTTTGGTTGTGGTGCCCATGGAACAGCTATTAGTTTTTTGATGGATTATGATCATATGGGCTTTGTTGACGCTGTGCATGAACTGGCGGGGCGGGTTGGTTTGCAGGTGCCGGAGGAGGCTGGAGGTAAGTCATCCCCTGCTGTTGGGCAAGACCTGTATCAATTACTGGCTGATGTGGCCGCGTTTTACCGCCGCCAATTAAAAGATCATCCTCAGTCCCAGCAGGTTATCGAGTATCTCAAGCAGCGTGGCCTGAGTGGCCAGATGGCAGCGGAGTATGGCCTCGGGTTTGCTCCGCCAGGCTGGAATACGTTGATGGCATCGCTGGAGCGCCAGGCGGGTAATTCCAGGCAGAAATTAAATCAGGGGCTTATTGATGCGGGTCTGATGATTGAAAAATCAGCAGCCGGGGCCGCTGATCAGGGTCGGAGTTATGATCGTTTTCGCGATCGGGTTATGTTTCCAATTCACGATACGCGGGGGCGGGTGATTGGCTTTGGTGGCCGGGTGCTGGGTGATGATAACCCCAAATATCTTAATTCACCGGAGACCGCTGTATTCCACAAAGGACGGGAATTGTACGGCCTGTATGAGGCCCGTAAGGCATTGCGGAAGCTTGATCGGCTTTTGGTTGTGGAAGGCTATATGGATGTCATTATGCTGGCTGAGCATGGCATTCGCTATGCTGTGGCGACGCTCGGAACAGCAACCACAGCAGAGCATCTTGAGCGCATGTTCCGCCAGGTGCCTGAGATTGTATTTTGTTTTGATGGTGACCGGGCTGGGCGAGAGGCTGCTTGGCGGGCGTTGCAGAATGTCCTGCCGGTAATCGGACAGGGGCGGCAGGCGCGATTTATGTTTCTCCCGGATGGCGAGGATCCTGACAGTCTTGTTCGGCAGGAGGGGCGGTCAAGGTTTGAAGAACGAATTACCAGCGCGGTACCGTTGTCGACCTTCTTTTTTGATGTCCTCGCGGAGCGTGTCGACCTGCAGAGTATCGATGGTTATGCCCGCCTGATTGAGCTGGCGAGACCATTGGTGGCAAAGATGCAGGCAGGGGTGTTTAAGTCGGAGTTGGTGGCGCGGCTGGCAGAGCGTACGCGAATGACTTCAGCGGAATTAATGCATGAGCTGGGCGGTGGTGGACAAAACAGGTCTGAGCGGCGCCGAAGTAATGCGGTTGGCCAGAATAAGCAACCATCATTGGTGCGTACGACAATAACGATCTTGCTACGTTTTCCTGTCCTGGCGCAGACAGCGGGTGATTTGCATTTATTGCGTAAACTTGATCGTCCTGGCGTAGGTTTATTGGTTGAATTGCTTGAATTTCTTGTCGAGAGACCACATCTTACTAGTGCAGCGTTGTTGGAGCACTGGCGCGGTCGCGAAGAAGGCCGCTTTCTAGGCAGGTTAGTGATGCAGGAATTGTTAATAGATGACCAGGCTGGTGCGGAGCAGGAATTTGGTGCGGCTCTAAATAAATTACGAGATTCGGCGCGGTTACAGCGACTTGAATATCTACGGACTCAATCCCGGTCGGCAGGTGGATTGAGTGCAGAGGAAAAAAATGAGTTAAAACAGCTGCATATGAGTGGCAAGGTGTAACTATTGGTGCTTTCAACAGGGCTCTTTTTAGGCTATAATTTCACGTTTGCTTGCGGCTCGGCTGGCTCGAACAGGTTATGCGATAGATTGTGACCCCGTTAATGGGGGCAAAGGGCTTAAGGGATTGAGATTATTAAGGGTCGGTTGGTCATAAATACCGCCTATTTACTTGATTTTATGGCCTATCTGCCGACATGGCGGGTAGCACAAATAAGATGATATACAGGACAGGATTTTCATGAAACAGGATCAGCAATCGCAATTGAAGTTACTTATCGCCAAGGGTAAGGAGCAGGGATACCTGACCTATCGCGAAGTAAACGATCATTTGCCAAGTGATATCGTCGAACCAGAACAGATCGAAGATATAATTGGCATGATTAATGATATGGGTATCACTGTACATGAAATCGCCCCTGATACAGATAACTTGATTATCTCGGACTCAGTCGTAGCGGATGATGATAGCGCTGAAGAGGCTGCCGCTGCGCTGGCGAATGTTGACAGTGAGTTTGGCCGAACTACCGACCCTGTTCGTATGTACATGCGGGAGATGGGTACGGTTGAGCTATTGACTCGTGAGGGTGAAATTCGCATTGCCAAACGCATTGAGCATGGCCAACTGCAAATGATGAAGGCTCTGGCAATCTATCCTGAGACCATAGGCCTGTTGCTAAAGACCTACGATGCCTTTGAGGAAGGTGAAGTAAGACTCACCGATTTGATCACTGGTTTTGTTGATCCCAATGCTGATGATGACGCGCCTGTAGTTGCAGGTCCGACCAAGACGGATGCGACTCAAGCGAGCGCGGATGACGACGATGATGCCGTAGAAGATACGGGTCCAGACCCAGAAGAGGCTCGGGAGCGCTTTCAGCAGTTGGCCAAGTTGCATAAAAAGGCGATGAGTGCCTTGAATCGCCATGGCCACGACGATCCAAAAACGGAAAAATTGCGTCATCAGGTGGCTGATTGTTTTCTAGAATTAAAGCTGACACCTAAGATGGGCGCGCGTCTGGTTAGCCAGTTGCGCGATATCATTGACCGCATTCGCTCCCAGGAAAAGGTCATCATGTCAGTCTGTGTCAGCAAGGCCCAGATGCCGCGCAAAGATTTTATTGTCTCCTTTCCTGACAATGAAACCGATATGGAATGGTTGCCACGGCTAATAGGTGAGGGACATCGTTATTCCGAAGTGCTCAAGGAGCATGAAGACGAGATTTTACGTGCCCAGCAAAAACTGGTGGCGATGCAGGATTATTGCCATTTGCCAATCAATGCCATCAAGGATATCAATCGGAAGATGTCTATCGGTGAGGCCAAGGCCCGCCGTGCGAAGAAGGAAATGGTTGAGGCTAATTTGCGTTTGGTTATTTCTATAGCCAAGAAATATACTAACCGTGGCCTGCAGTTTCTGGATCTTATTCAGGAAGGCAACATTGGCCTGATGAAGGCAGTTGATAAATTTGAATATCGCCGTGGTTACAAGTTTTCTACCTATGCTACCTGGTGGATACGTCAGGCTATTACCCGCTCTATCGCTGATCAGGCCCGTACTATCCGTATCCCGGTTCATATGATAGAGACTATTAATAAATTGAATCGAATCTCCCGGCAGATGCTGCAGGAGATGGGGCGCGAGGCAACACCGGAAGAACTGTCAGAACGTATGGAGATGCCCGAAGACAAGGTGCGCAAGGTGCTGAAGATAGCTAAAGAGCCTATCTCGATGGAGACGCCGATAGGTGATGATGAAGATTCTCACCTGGGTGACTTTATTGAGGATCCAAATGTCATGGCGCCGCCTGATTCGGCAACAGTCGAAGGTCTACGTGAAGCAACTACTGATGTCTTAGAGAGTCTGACAGCGCGTGAGGCCAAGGTACTACGTATGCGTTTTGGTATTGATATGAATACCGATCATACGCTGGAAGAGGTTGGTAAGCAGTTTGATGTTACACGTGAACGTATTCGTCAGATTGAGGCCAAGGCCTTGCGCAAGTTACGGCATCCAAGTCGCTCAGAAGGATTACGCAGCTTCGTTGATTAGGTCGTTAGCTAAATATCTAAATGGGGGTGTGATTGCACCCCCTTCTTTTTATCTGTCGTATCTGGTGATATACTGCGGACACATTTTTGGGCCTGTAGCTCAGTTGGTTAGAGCAGGGGACTCATAATCCCTTGGTCGTAGGTTCGAGTCCTACCGGGCCCACCATGAAACA
>CAZYTT010000141.1:0-3989 GCA_964650235.1 uncultured Gammaproteobacteria bacterium
CGGCGCATTAGTGGCCCGATCGGTGAGGGGTTGATTGGTGTGCCCGGGGCATTTGCTGCCCGCATTGCCTATGTCACCGAGATACGCTCTCAGGTCGGTGATCATCAATACTCACTGATGGTCGCCGATGCCGATGGTTATAACCCACAGCCAGTTCTGAATTCCAGCCGGCCGCTAATGTCGCCGTCGTGGTCCCCGGATGGAAAACGTCTGGCCTATGTCTCATTTGAGAGCAATCGGCCTGCAATTTATATTCAGGCTGTCGATACAGGTGTGCGCGAGCTGGTATCGTCATTTACCGGTCTGAACGGGGCGCCTTCATGGTCACCTGATGGAAAACAGCTGGCGCTGGTTCTGTCGCGTTCAGGTAACCCGGAGATCTATGTGATGGACCTGGCGGGACGCAATTTACATCAGATAACGCGAAGTTATGCGATTGATACAGAACCTGTTTGGTATCCAGACGGCTCTGCGTTAATATTCACCTCAGACAGGGGTGGCTCGCCGCAATTGTATCGGGTCCAGCTGGCTGACGGTAAGACCAAGCGTCTGACGTTTGAAGGGGGCTATAATACCCGTGCCAGCTTCGCGCCCGATGGAAAGAGTATCGCCTTCGTTCATCAGGAACGGAGTGCTTTTCACATAGCCCTGATGGACCTTGAAACAGGAGGTCTACAGGTTTTGACGGATTCGACACTGGATGAGTCGCCAAGCTTTGCGCCTAATGGTAGCATGGTGATCTATGCCACTGAGAGTAAAGGAAAGGGAGTGCTGTCTGCAGTGTCAGTAGACGGCCGGGTAAAACAACGATTAGCCTTACAGGTAGGAAACGCCCGTGAACCGGCGTGGTCACCGAATACGGTCAGTCAGTAGAATTTTATGCATGTTATAACTATAAAAGTAAGGAGTTAATTTATGAACGTCTTTAACAAACTGTTGCTATCGGCTGTGCCAATGTTGTTTTTGGCAGCGTGTGGTACTACTGGTACGACTGAAATGGATACAGCAGTGACTGAGCCGGTTGTCGAAGAAACTCAGGAGGCCCCGATTGCGATTGAACAACCTACTGTTGCTGTTGTGACACCTGTTGAAGTAGTTGCAGGTTTTGACGGCCATCCGCTGGATGATCCTGATAGTCTGTTGTCTCAACGCGTTGTCTATTTTGATTTTGATAAGAGCGATATAAGCGATCAGGCCCGTGATATCATCGCGGCCCATGCCGGTTATTTATCGGATCATCCAGGCGCCAGTATCACCCTTGAAGGTCATGCCGATGAGCGTGGTAGCCGTGAATACAATATGGGTCTGGGTGAGCGTCGTGCCAATGCTGTGCGTCAGGTAATGATGTTGCAGGGTGCATCTGCTAGTCAGATCGAGGTCATAAGTTACGGTGAAGAGCGACCAGCAGCATTTGGGCATGATGAGGCCTCATGGGCACTTAATCGTCGGGCGGAGATCCTCTATAAGAGACGCTAATGGCTAATTTCTCTCATTCTCAATGGCGACGCCTGCTGGCGTCGCTGTTGTTTCTATCGTTGCCTACAACACAGACTACTGTGGCGGCGGGTCTGCCACCGATCCGTGATTCTCAGTCACTGGGTGAGATTGTTGTATCCCCGCCGGTGATGAAGCATAGCGCACCTACACTGTCACTGGCAGAGCGGGTTGAACGTCTCGAGGGATTGCTTGAAGGTCAGGCCCTGGTTGAGATGTTAATGCGAATTGAGACACTGCAGCGTGATGTACAGGAATTACGTGGTCAGAATGAAGTCTTCAGTCATGATATCGAGGGCATGAAAAAACGCCAGCGTGATCTGTATATGGATATCGATCGTCGCCTTCGACAGGTCACGATGCAGGGTACAAGAACAGAGCAGTCGCAGGCATCGATGACACCCACTCCATCCGCAGGTCTGTCTGGAGATGTGGCTGGCAGTCGCTCAGCCATAGTAGGGGCTGCATTCATTAGCGGGCGGGGAGAACCAGCTCTGCAACAGCCAGTTGCTCAGGGAGAAACATTGCCAGCAGGTGGGCAGCTAGATGCGGCCCCGGCTATTGACCCCCTGGCGGAACAGTCGGCCTATCGATTAGCCTTCAATGTTTTAAAAGAGGGTCGTTATGAAGACTCTATAGGTAGCTTTAATCAATTCCTTGGTGCCTATCCCAATGGACAATATGCCGATAATGCCCACTACTGGATAGGCGAGGCAAATTATGTCCTGCGACGTTTTCTAGCAGCCATTGAGAGTTTTAATCAGGTGCTAAACGTCTTTCCAAATAGTCCCAAGATACCTGATGCAATGCTAAAGATTGGTTTTTCCTATTATGAGTTACAACAATGGGATGCCAGTCGCCAGATACTCGAGGTCCTGATACAGAAATTTCCAGCCACTACTGCCAGTCAGCTGGCCAAGAACCGGGTTCAGCAACTGAAGGCTGATGGTCGATAGAGCGGCCAGCCAGCTCTAACTCGGGTTGATTCTCGGCTTTTATCGGGGTGTATCCGACTGTCAGGCAAATAGCTCTGGTCAGTCGGATTTCAGTTCTGCGCTAATCAGGTATAATCGCCAGCATTTCAATTCCTGTTGTGAATTAACTCAGTTATTAGCTTTAGTAGCCTGATGTGACCAATAATGAATGATCCTGTAATTACGCGACCAATAAGGCCGGTCCCACAATGACACTGCAACTGACTGAAATATTTTATTCCTTACAGGGTGAGGCCCGTACCATTGGTTGCCCTACGGTGTTTATCCGTTTAACGGGCTGCCCGCTACGTTGTGCTTACTGTGATACCCGCTATGCCTATCATGGCGGTGAACCGGTCGAAATTGACCAGGTATTAGAACAGTTGAAGGGCTATAACACCCGCTATGTAACAGTTACCGGTGGAGAGCCATTGGCGCAGTCGGCCTGTCATGAGCTGTTGCAACAGCTCTGTGATGCCGGTTATGACGTATCGCTGGAGACCAGTGGCGCCCTTGCTATTGATAAGGTAGATGAGCGTGTCAGTGTAGTTATGGACCTCAAGACACCGGCGTCGGGAGAGGTGGACCGCAATCGCCTGGCAAATCTGCTCCTGTTACAGGTTAAAGACCAACTCAAATTTGTCATCTGCGATGATCAGGATTATCACTGGGCCAAACAGATGGTGAGTGAACATCAACTGATTGGGCGCTGTGAGATCCTATTTTCGCCGGCCTTTGGTCAGCTTGATGGTGCCCAGTTGGCAGGCTGGGTATTGGCTGACCAGCTTCAGGTGCGTATGCAGTTACAGCTTCACAAGATTTTATGGGGCGATCAGCCCGGGCGATAACTTCTCAATATTTATAGACAGGTACAACAGTGATTAGAAAAAAAGCCGTAGTCTTACTGTCAGGGGGGCTGGATTCTACTACCGTGTTGGCATTGGCTCAGCGTCAGGGATTTCAGGTCTACGCCCTGAGTTTTGATTATGGCCAACGTCACCGCAGTGAGCTGATAGCTGCAAAACGTATAGCTGAGGCCGCTGGCGTGGTTGAGCAGCGCACGATCAAGCTCGATATCGGTCAATTCGGAGGTTCAGCCCTGACCGATGACCGTATTGCCGTTCCTGAAATCGCCAGTGAAGGCATTCCGGTGACCTATGTGCCGGCACGGAATACCGTGTTTTTATCGTTGGCGCTGGCCTGGGCCGAGGTCCTGAATGCCTTTGATATCTTTATTGGTGTCAATGCTGTGGATTATTCCGGTTACCCTGATTGTCGACCTGAATATATTGCCGCTTTTGAGACAATGGCAAATCTGGCCACTAAGGCTGCTGTTGAGGGCCAGCGGCTACAGCTGCATACCCCTCTGATTGATATGACTAAGGCACAGATTATCCTGGCGGGGATAGAGGCAGGGGTCGAATACAGCCTGACAGTGTTCTGTTATCACGCCGATGCGCAGGGGCGTGGCTGTCGTGTGTGTGTCTCGCGCCGGACACGCATGGAAAGGTTTCTTACACT
>CAZYTT010000142.1:0-3933 GCA_964650235.1 uncultured Gammaproteobacteria bacterium
CTGGCTGGTGTGCTCGGGAGAAGACCGAAAAGCGACTTCACGCGCTGGAACGTGATCGCAAGGAAGCGCATGGTTCGATTACCCGACATCGAGAATCGATGACAACGACACAACAACTTCTCCAGAATGAAACCCGTAATCTGTCCCAGGCCTTACGCCGCCCCGAGGTCCGTGGTCAATGGGGTGAACTGACCTTGAAACGACTGGTTGAGCTGGCTGGAATGGTTCAGCATTGCGATTTTTATGAACAGGAACATACCAGTACGGAACAGGGCGCCATAAGACCCGACATGATTGTACGTATGCCCGGTGATCGTGAAATTGTCGTCGATGTTAAAACGCCGCTTGATGCCTACCTGAGTGCCATTGAGGCCCGTAATGATAAAGAGCGTGACCAGTTTCTGGAACATCATGCTCGCAAGGTGAAGGAACGCGTACGGGAATTATCCAGCAAATCTTACTGGAACCAGTTTAACAAGAGCCCTGACTTTGTCGTCCTGTTTATACCTGGCGACCAGTTCCTCAGTGCGGCCCTCGATAAAAACCCTGACCTGCTTGAATATGCCCTGCAACAAAAGGTCATTCTGGCGACACCATCCAGTCTAATCGCCCTGCTACGCGCTGTTGCCTATGGCTGGAATCAACAGGCCGTGGCTGAAAATGCCGAACATATCAGGATACTGGGTGTTGATCTCTATAAACGGCTGACAACCTTCACCAATCACCTCGCCAAGGTAGGCAAACAACTTAGTAGTAGTGTCGATAATTACAACAACGCCGTCGGCTCCTTTGAGCGCCAGGTCCTCAGTGGGGCGCGTAAATTTACCGAGATGGGTATCGCTGCCCCAAGCAAGTCGGCTGAGGCACTGACACCGATTGAAAAGACGGTACGTAGCCCCAGTGATATTGAAACCTCCACTGAATCTTGACCGATCTTCAGTCCCAGATTGCCGATGAGTTCATCACCATTGTCTAATCAAGCGACAGGGAATAATATTGATCGTGCCTACAGGTATTGCATGCACCTGGCACGATCGCACTATGAAAATTTTCCCGTAGCATCCTGGCTGGTACCGCGGCGTTTACGCCAACCTGTTGCCGCTATCTATGCCTTTGCCCGCACGGCTGATGACCTTGCCGATGAAGGTAGTAACGACTCCCAACAGCGGCTGGAACAATTACAGCACTACCGTCAGCAACTACAATCACTGGACCGTCAGACAACGCCCATATTTGTTGCACTTAACGATACGCACCAACGCTTTAATCTGCCGCTCTCTCTCTTTGATGATCTATTGACCGCGTTCATACAGGACGTTTATAAGACGCGTTATCAGACTCGGAGTGAAGTGCTGGACTATTGTCGTCACTCGGCCAATCCGGTCGGTCGGTTAATGTTACACCTGTATGATGCTGCCAGTGAACACAACCTGAGCCAGTCCGATGCTATCTGCACCTCGCTGCAATTAATCAACTTTCTCCAGGATATTGAGCAGGATTATCAGGAGAATAATCGCATCTATATCCCGATAGAAACGATGCAGGACTTTGGCCTGAATGAGACATGGATCAGTGAACGTATCACTAACACCCAGGTCCGTGAGCTTATTACCATGCTGATCGATCAGGCACGTACACTCATGCTGTCCGGCGCCCCACTTGCCTGGCGACTCCAGGGGCGTTTCGGACTGGAGATACGCTTCATTGTTGCCGGTGGTCTGTGCATACTGAACAAACTAACTGCCCAGCAGGATGATGTCTTTAGTCGACCACGACTCAACCGGTCAGATAAATGGTGGATGCTCCGGACGGCCTTCAGTCGGTTGAGCCCACAGCCAAACCCTCTATAATGACGTCTTATAATAACCGACAAATTAACCAGCAATGACACTGACCTATGACACCTGAACAATACTGCCAGGATAAGGCCGCCCGGAGTGGCTCAAGCTTTTATTACAGCTTTCTCTTTCTCCCCCCGCAGCAACGACAGGCCATTACAGCCTTATATGCCTTTTGTCGTGAGGTCGATGATGTGGTCGATGAAACCATGGAGGCTGATGTTGCCCGCATCAAACTCAACTGGTGGCGTGATGAAATCGCCCGCCTGTTCAATCAGCAGGCCCAACATCCCGTAACCCAGGCACTGACCAAAGTCATTGATGACTTCAATCTGCCGCAGGAACATTTTCTCGAGATTATTGATGGCATGGAGATGGATCTGGATTACAATAGTTATCCCAGTTTCAAGGAACTGAGCCTGTATTGCCATCGTGTCGCCAGCATCGTTGGTATCATGGCTGCCGAGATCTTTGGCTTTCAGGATCGCTCAACCATTAAATACGCCCATAATCTGGGCATGGCCTTTCAACTGACTAATATCCTGCGTGATGTCCATGAAGACCTGCAACGGGGTCGACTCTATATCCCTCTCAATGAACTGGAAAAATTCCAAGTCAGGCCCGAAGACCTGCAGGCGGGGCAATATTCTGAAAATATTACGGCATTATTTGCCAGCCAGGCGCAACGCGCCCGGGACTATTATCGCCAGGCTTTTGAGATGCTATCTGACCAAGATCGTTACCCGCAACGCTGCGGTCTGATTATGGCCGCCATCTATCAGTCAACCCTGGATGAGATAGAAGAAGATAATTTCAAGGTCCTTACTCACCGCGTTTCGCTGACACCACTACGCAAACTGTGGGTAGCATGGAAAACCGCACGCCAGGAAAAGAAACGCTATCGTCGTCTGGCACGTGCTGCCTGAGTATGCACTGCGTCATCATTGGTGCTGGTTGGGCCGGACTGGCTGCCGCCGTCGAACTTGGTCATCGGGGCCATCAGGTCACGCTGCTCGATAGCGCCCGTCAAAGTGGCGGTCGGGCACGCCATGTTAGTTTTGGCCCAACCCGGGTTGATAACGGTCAACACCTGTTAATTGGTGCCTATAGCAAGACGCTCGAGTTATTACAGCGGATTAATATTCTTGAGTCAGATGTACTGGAACGTCTCCCCCTGCAACTGTTAATGCACCACCCGGTCAATACCTTAATTACGACCAATAGCGCCGATATCAACATCCAGGTTGGACGATTACCCGCACCACTGCATATGCTGAAGGCACTGTTGTTTGCATCAGGTCTCAGCCTCAAGGATCGCATGCTCGCCCTACGCCTGTGCGCCGCCCTGCCCCTGCTATCAATTGCTGACGCAACGGATATCAGTCTACAGGATCTGCTCCAACGTCATCGTCAATCCGATCGTCTTATAGAGTGCCTGTGGGAACCCCTGTGCCTGGCCACAATGAATACACCGCCCGCTATTGCATCTGCATCAGTATTTGTGCGGGTGTTACGCGATGCCTTTTTGCACCGACGCAGTGATTGTGACTTCCTGATACCTAGAGTTGATCTAAGTCAGGTAATCCCTGAACCTGCCATCGCCATGATTGAGAGCCATGGCGGTAACGTACAGATGAATACCCGGATTGACTCACTTGTGCTGTCTGGTTCGCGCGTTGATGCCGTCATCACCCAAGGTGGGAATCATATTAAGGGGGACCATTTTATCCTGGCGCTACCACCCTATAGCACCATAAGGCTATTACAGGACTTCAGCCTGTTTAACGCGACAACCTCTCAATTATCCCGCTTCCAGTATGCCCCCATCGCGACGGTCTACCTGCAATATCCAGTCGATACCCAGTTGTCATCGGCGGTCATAGGTGTCACTGGCTGCATCACCCAATGGGTATTTGATCGTCGACTCTGCGGACAACCTGGTTTAATGGCTGTTGTCATCAGTGGTAATGGCCTTCATGAACAGCTCTCAACCAGGCAACTGGCTGCTACAATCGAAACTGAAATGCATTCCCTGTTCCCGGACTGGCCTGACCTTTTATGGACACGTGTCATTCGTGAGAAGCGCGCCACATTC
>CAZYTT010000143.1:0-3626 GCA_964650235.1 uncultured Gammaproteobacteria bacterium
ATCTAGCAGAAACATACGACGGCCACCAAAAGATATTGGAAATATTATTGTGACTGGAAATCCCTAAGCTTATTCAAATATATAATAACAGAGCTCTTATCGGGTTTCGACGTAGATTGCTGGCATGAAAGATAATTTCTTAGTATTTAACTAGGTGCTCCAGAGACACCAGGACATTATCGGGAGAAAAGGGTGATAATCATGGTCAGTTGATTACAGCCACGCGTTTAGGATGACACCAAGGCCTAGACGGTTTGCGGCATCATTGTAATCGATGAGGCTCTCACCATGTTTTTATAGAAAATCCACGATTTAATACTCTGACACCACCGCCTTCCAGCATACTATATTCAGCTGATACTTGATCCAACCCCCGTTCAAAAGAATGATCGAGTCTTGCGATCTCATACCACTTGCCAAGATATTCCTCCAACTTGAAATTCTCAACTGGTTTTTCATTCTCAGGTATACCTGTACACCCTGTTAAAAAAACAATTATTGCAATTGAAAGTTTCTTCATCTATTTCTTATCCTATGAATCAGACAATGATTTACACCGACTATGACGTGTTTGAGCCCTAGAGACGAAATATTGTGGAAGGTGACGCAAGGGTGGCATGAGAAATATGGATACATGTAGCTTTCGTGCTCACATGGCACGACAAGCATCCGCAAATTGATTGTGTTGGTGCCCGGGGCCGGAATCGAACCGGCACGGCATTTCTGCCGAGGGATTTTAAGTCCCTTGTGTCTACCAGTTTCACCACCCGGGCATTGGCAGGGTTCAAGATTGTAGCCGGACTCGACAAAATAATAAAATCGAGTTTCGCTTCACGTCATCAATTTCATAGGCCGGCGGGCGATAGCTGACCACCTGACTAAACAGATATCGGACTGAAAAAAAATGATACATTGACTTGGAGGCTGGGCCCGGAATCGAACCGAGGTCCACGGCTTTGCAGGCCGCTGCATAACCACTCTGCCACCCAGCCATTTGGGTTATGAGCTGCGAGTCACGAAATCCGCAGTAAATATGATTTGGAGCGGGAAACGAGATTCGAACTCGCGACCCCAACCTTGGCAAGGTTGTGCTCTACCAGCTGAGCTATTCCCGCCTGCTTTCAAAGAAGCGACTATTTTATATATCTAGCGGCCGCTGTCAAGCTGTCCTGGGCCTTAAACGCCCTGAAATCAGTCATGAGTGCCTTCATGCAATGATGACCAGGCCTTCGATAAATAGACGCACATTGACCAGAGTGTCAGTATTGCCGCCACGTACAGGGCGATATAGCCGATTTCCTGTAAAGGCAGGCCCCATAGTGGTTTGTGGTAAATCAGTACGATCAGCGCCGTCATCTGCGCCGTTGTCTTGATCTTTCCCAGTTGGCTGACGGCAACCTTGGAGCTCTTGCCAATTTCGGCCATCCACTCTCGCAAGGCGGAGACCGTGATCTCCCGACCGATGATTACCGCGGCAGGAATAGCGATCCACGGTGATGGGTCCGACTGGACGATCAGGATCAATGCCACACCGACCATGAGCTTGTCGGCAACAGGGTCGAGAAAAGCGCCGAATGACGACGTTTGTCCCATTTTTCTGGCCAGGTAACCATCGAACCAATCGGTGATGGCCGCCAGCGAAAAAACCAGCGTCGCGGCCAGATTGGACCATTCAACCGGCAGGTAGTAAAAGAGAACAAATACAGGGATCAGTCCAATACGGACCAATGTCAGTACAGTTGGTATTGTTATCATGTCCGTGCCGGGTCGATATTATCAGCAATTATTTTGATTGCGCCGCATCGGATACGGTCACGAAAAGGCTCACTCCTTTTCTACATGAAAGGTATCATAAATCCGCTGGGCTAGCTCACGGTTTATCCCCTTTAATGACGCCAGGTCCTCAACACCGGCCCGCACCACGCCTTGCAGTCCCCCGAACTGTTTGAGCAGAGTCCGGCGGCGGCCAGCACCGATTCCCGGTATCTGCTCAAGCACTGAAGTATTCTGATTACGCTGGCGTTTTTGTCGATGCCCGGAAATCGCAAAACGGTGGGCCTCATCGCGAATATGCTGGATTAAATGCAGGGCCGGTGAATCACCCTGCAAGCGGAGTATCGGTTCTACACGGCCAGGACAGAACAGCCATTCCTCACCTGGACGGCGATCGGGACCCTTGGCGATACCGATGACCGTGATAGCGGTCATCTGCAGCTCTTCGAGGACAGCCAGGGCCTGACTAACCTGGCCTTTGCCACCATCAATAAACAGGATATCCGGTATCTTGCCCTCGCCTTTTTTGAGCCGGGTATAGCGGCGGCGCAAGGCCTGGTTCATCGCCGCATAGTCATCACCTGGGGTGATGTCTTCTATATTGAAGTGGCGATAGTCTGACTTGAGCGGTCCATCCCGGTTGAAGACGACACATGAGGCTACGGTCTCCCGTCCCGAGATATGACTGATATCAAAACACTCCAGGCGCTCAGGCATAGAATCAATATCCAGAACATTAAATAACTCATTGAATCTATTTTCTAAATTATTTTTACTCGCAAGCCGACTGTGAAGATCCTGGCGGGCATTTGCCAGCGCCATGTCCAGCCATCTGGCCCGCTCACCCTTGACGCGGAATTTGATTACCACCCGATATCGGCTATTTTCGCTCAGGATGCTGGCAAGAAGCGCGGAATCCTCGGGTTCCCCATTTACGATAATTTCACTTGGGCAGTGCCGATCGAGGTAGTACTGGCTGATAAATGCGGTGAGAATCTCCTCTAGTGAAGCATCGGCGGTATGCTGGGGGAAAAAGGCCCGATTACCGAGATTATGCCCCGCGCGGATAAAGAAGACTTCGACGCAGGCCAGTCCGCCCTGCACCAGGCAGGCGATGACATCCAGATCCCCCATATCGCCACTGACATGTTGATGCTCGATCACTTTTCTGAGATTAGCGATCTGGTCACGGTAGACCGCGGCCTGTTCAAAGGCCAGTGACTCAGAGGCCAGATCCATTTTTGCGACCAGTTCGTCGATGATCTGGCTGTCCCTGCCCTCGAGAAACATCGTTGCATGGCGAACGTCCTGTTGATAAGCCTGCTCATCTATCAGATCGACACAGGGCGCAGAGCAGCGTTTTATCTGGTATTGCAGACAGGGTCGGGTACGGTTGCGATAAAAACTGTCTTCACACTGACGCACCAGAAACAGTTTCTGTAGCAGGTTTAGCGTTTCCCGAACGGCGCCAGCACTGGGATAGGGTCCAAAATACCGCCCTTCTTCGCGTTTTGCCCCACGATGGTAGGCCAGCCGCGGAAAAGCATCAGAGTTGGATAGATAGATATATGGATAGCTTTTGTCGTCACGCAACAGGATGTTGTAACGCGGTTTGAGTTCCTTGATCAGGTTGTTTTCAAGGATCAGCGCCTCGGTTTCGGTATGGGTGACGATAATCTTGATATCCCTGATCTGTCTGACCAGAGCTTGAGTCTTTGGTGAGGCATCCGAACGGCCGAAATAGCTCGACACCCGGTTTTTCAGGTTCCGGGCCTTGCCGACATAGATCACGTTACCCTGTGCATCCAGCATCCGGTAGACACCAGGACCACTCGTCAGTGCACGGCGGTGGG
>CAZYTT010000144.1:0-3558 GCA_964650235.1 uncultured Gammaproteobacteria bacterium
CTGCCGACACGGGGATTTTCAGTCCCCTGCTCTACCGACTGAGCTACCTGGCCATATATATGGTTTGTATTTACTTTTTTGGGTTGTCTGGTTACCGAAAATAGATTTTCAGTTCCCTACTTACCCTGCCGCTGCGCGGCCCCGCTACCTGCCCACTTTAAAGATATGGTTTAACTTTCAGTAGTGGTCAGATGCTGAAATTTAATTTTCAGCCTTGTCTACACTGACGCTGCTAATGTTCAGCATGCAATGATATCGAGGCGACATTAAACCGTTCGGGACGGCATTAGTCAAGACATTGGCTGACATTTATCGTTATTATTAGCAAATTTTTTGATTTTTCCTTCTATTCAACGCAGTGTTTTTATCATGAAATATATCTTTTTGGTCCTAGTGTCGGGTTTTGTTCTGGTGGCCTGTGGACAGTCTGATGGGGGTGGACAGACCCTCAGTGATAAGGCGGTGGGGCTTGATGAGGTCTTTATCCCGGCGACCGAGTTTGTTATGGGCAGTGATCGGGTCGATGACAGTAGTCTGCAGCAGCGTTATGGCTTCGAGCAGCCCCTTTTTGTCAATGAGCATCCGCCGCACCGGGTGGCCGTCGCCAGTTTTTTTCTGGACCGTTTTGAAGTCTCCAGTGTCGACTATAAGCGTTTTGTGGTTGCTACTGGCAGAGCCGAACCGATGATGTGGGTTCAGAATGGCTATAACGTCTACGATGATCGGCTCTATACCGCCTCAGTAGAACGCTTGCGGATGATTGCCAGCGATTATTTTCAATTCGATCGGAATACTCGCATGATGGATAAGCAGGCCCTGTTGCAGGCCCTGTTTGCCATACAGAAAGAACGTGATGTCCTGCCGGTCAGTGGTGTGAACTGGAGTGATGCCAAGGATTACTGTCACTGGGCGGGTGGGCGTCTTCCTTATGAGCGGGAGTGGGAGCTGGCAGCCCGTGGACCGGAGGGGTTGGAGTATCCCTGGGGTAATGACTGGGTCGTTGGCCATGCCAATACCGGTTTTGGGCGTGATGAAGAGGGGCCGTTAGCGCCCCGGGGTGAATATGCGGTGGATCGCTCACCCTATGGTGTACAGGATATGGCCGGGAATGTGTCGGAGTGGGTGGCTGACTGGTATGAGGCCTATCCCGGTGGTGATGCCATGGATCGTCACTTTGGTCGTCTGCACCGTGTTATCCGGGGTGGTGGGGCCGGGCTGGGTCATTATGCTCTGAGTGTGTTTTACCGCGGTGCTCGCCGTGCCCATGCCCGTCCGGACATGAGGAGTACAGATGTCGGTTTTCGTTGTGCCCGCTCGGGCTAATCTTTACGGCGGCGTGGCACTCAGGTATTATTTTTCCGGTCTTATTTTTCCGGCACAAAACCCTCTGGTACTTCAGAGCCATCACCAAAGAAGAATTTTTCCAGTTCACCCTTGAGGTATTGTTGGGCTCGCGTGTCGATAGCCGACAGACGATTTTCATTGATCAGCATTGTCTGATGTTTGATCCATAGGCCCCAGGCCTCTTTGCTGACGCTGTTGTAGATGCGTTGACCCAGTTCACCCGGGTAGGGCAGGAATTCCAGGCCCTCGGCCTCTTTTCCTAATTTGATGCAATTGACCATACGCGTCATTTAATTATTCCTTACGGCTTTAGTTCATCTTGATACTGGGTCAGCAAGGTCTTGATCGGCGCTGCCAGGCCCAGTGATTGTGGTTGCGATAGATTGTACCAGAGCCGCTGGGGTTCATCCATGATGCTCGTGGGCGAGGTGGCCTGAGTTGTCCCGGTCTGGGCCAGTATCGGAGTGATGTCGAGATGAAAATGCGAGAAGGTATGGCGCAATTTTCCCCCTGTTTTCGCTACGGTCGCCCCGAACTGTTGTTGCACCCAGCGGTCGGTGTTGGTCATTTCTTCAGCCGGGCACTCTGGCAGGCTCCAGAGACCGCCCCAGATCCCGGTGGGTGGGCGTTGTTGCAGCAGTACCTGACCAGCGTTATTGCTCAGCAATAATAGATGGGTCTGACGGACCGGGAGTTGTTTGCGTGATTTGGACTGCGGGAACTCACTGACCCGCTGCTGTTGATAGGCCTGGCAGCGTTCATGGACGGGGCATTCAGGGCACCGGGGACGGGAGCGACTACACAGGCTGGCGCCGAGATCCATAATGGCCTGGGTGTAGGCAGCGACACGGTGTGCTGGCGTCAATTGTTCAGCTAGAGTCCATAAGCGTTTCTGTACTGCGGTTTTGCTCGGCCAGCCCTCTATCGCGGCGAAACGGGTCAGGACACGTTTAACATTACCATCGAGGATGGCGTTATGCTGATCGCCTGATAATGCCAGTATAGCGGCGGCAGTGGAGCGGCCGATGCCCGGCAACTGCACTAGTGTATCAATCTCATCGGGAAAGATGCCCTGATAGTAATCGTGGATGATACCGGCACTGCGATGCAGATTGCGCCCGCGGGCGTAATAGCCCAGTCCTGACCACAGGTGCAGGACATCATCAATAGGCGCTGTGGCCAGGCTGGTCAGGTCGGGAAAGCGGGACATGAAACGCTGGTAATAATCGATGACGGTGGCTACCTGGGTCTGCTGTAACATGATCTCAGAGACCCATACCCGGTAGGGTGTGGGCTGGTGTTGCCAGGGTAGATCCCTGCGGCCATGGATGTCAAACCAGTCGATCAGGTGCTGTTGAAACCAGTCCGCCATTTTTGATGCCTGGGGACTCTTGCTATTGATATCTGTGTTCAAAACAGGTTCTTCAGCTTTTGTTTAAGCTTATCGTTAACCACTGATTTGGCCTTCTTCCGGATGTCAGTCTTGAGTTGTTCCTGTTTCTGCTCAAGTTTGTCATTGAGCTGTTCCCGCACCTGCTCTTTGGCCTTGTCCTTCAGCTTTTCCCTGACAGCCACGCTGTCGAGCTTAATTTCTGGCTCGGTTAATGGGCCGCGGATCCGGATCGGGAAGGTGGTGCCGCTGGTTTGGTTTAGACCTGCGCCACCCTGACCCTTACTGTCCTTCACCAGTGTGGCATCGACATGATAGTCGATCGTTAACTGGTTGAGGTCGGCACTGCCGTGTCCGCCCAGTCGGACAAAGGGAGAAAGGGCCGACAGGTCGTTATTCCTGGCGATACCGTCCCTGATCTGGAAGGTGGCCTGGAGCATGGTGAAGTCGGTCTGTTCCAGGGCCTTGTCAGGTACGGGCTGTTTTTTCAGCTTGGCATCAGCGCGGCGGGCGATATCGGCAAAGTTTACCCCCTTGATGGCGCCATCGGTAAATGCAACCGCTGTGGTCCCGTTTAGTTGCCTGATCAGCTCGCGGATAGAATTGCCCTGGGTCTTCAGGTTAGCATCGAGATCGGCCTTGCCTGAGATCAGATCACTGTCCATCAGATCCTGCATGAACGGCAGGGCCTGGAATCCGGTTAATTGCTGCCTGAGTTCAAAGCGGGGCAGGGCCTTGCGTATATCCAGTTGTACCTTTGCTGAGGTTTTACCCTGATAGAGGTCAGCGGTGACCGGTGCCAGCTTGATCACACCCTGTTGGGC
>CAZYTT010000145.1:0-3479 GCA_964650235.1 uncultured Gammaproteobacteria bacterium
CAATACCCCGTTTCCCGCCGCAACATCTATCCCCCGAGAATCAACGGCCAGAATTGAGCCCGGCACCAGAGACAAGGTATCAATTGTGCCCAAAAGAGATTCTGCCTTCCAGATTCGAAGTCGGCGGCCATCAGGTAATTCCGTATAGGTTACTGGCCAGGGATTAAAGGCTCGACAATTTCTCTCCAACTGTGTCACATCAACAGTCCAATCGATGCGCGCCTCATCTTTCCTGAGTTTGGCGGCATAACAGCTCAAACTGTCATTCTGAGGTTCTGAGATCACGTTATTGTTCTGCAAACCATCCAGGGCCTTCACAATAGCCTTGCCACCCAGTTGCGCCAGACGATCATGCAAACTCGCGCCCGTTTCATGCGGTTCGATTGGTAAAGGACACCTTAGCAACATGGGGCCGGTATCGAGACCTTTGTCCATCTGGATGATAGTAATACCCGTCTCCTTATCACCAGCTTGTATGGCACGCTGAATTGGGGCTGCGCCGCGCCAACGCGGTAGCAGGGAGGCATGAATATTAACGCAGCCCAGACGAGGTGTGGTCAGGATTGCGACGGGTAAAATTAGACCATAGGCAACAACGACCATCACATCCGCATTCAGAGCAGCAAGCAATGCCTGCTGATCAAGTTCACGCAGCCCTTCAGGCTGGCGCACTGGGATTTGATAATCTTCCGCCAGACACTTGACTGGGCTTTTGAGCATTTTTCTGCCTCGCCCAGCCGGACGATCAGGCTGAGTATAGACGGCACAGACCTCATGTTCGGTCGACAGGATTGCCCGTAAAGCCTGAGCTGCAAACTCAGGCGTACCTGCAAAGACAATTCTTAGTGATTGTTTCATGACATTACTCTGGCCAAAGCGACGTAATCACATCGCTTGGCGGCTTTGTTTTTCCAGTTTTTTTCTAATTCGTCTCTGTTTTAATGGCGACAGATAATCAACAAACAGCTTGCCATCTAGGTGATCAATTTCATGTTGAATACAGACTGCCAGCAGGCCCTCAACTTCCAGGTCCTGCTTATCCCCATTACTATCAAGAAAGCTGACACGGACCCGCTCCGCCCTGTCAACCAACTCATAAATTCCAGGGACAGACAGACAGCCCTCTTCCATCTGCTCAGTCCCATCTGTGGCGATAACCACTGGATTAATCAGCGCAATAGGCGATGAGCGGTTTTCAGATATATCTATTACAATCATACGCTTATGAATATTTACCTGGGGCGCAGCCAGTCCGATCCCTGGCGCATCATACATAGTCTCAAGCATATCATTGATCAAACATCGGATAGCATCATCAACGACATCCACTTCAGTGGTCGCCTTTCGTAGGCGGGGATCAGGAAAGTGTAATATCGGCATTATTGCCATTTTTTGCATTGCTCCTAATTGCTAATACCCGAATGTATATCGAACAAATACATCCAGACAGTCAATATTAACCCCTACCTTGGGGGTTAAGAGATTATTTTGAGGTGATCCTTAAAGGATTCTACCGTAAATACGCTACAGTTGGTGTAATGTTATGTTTCAGATAAACTCGCACGCGTCGAAATGACCGTCAAGGGGAGAAAATGAATAAAAACACCCTCCTGTCCATATTTATGGCTGGTAGTCTACTGCTGTTAAATAGCCAGGTATCAGCTGACACTATTGCGCTTAACCCTGACCACCCTGACCGCTATGTCGTAGTCAAGGGCGATACTCTCTGGGACATATCATCACGCTTCCTCCAGGACCCCTGGTATTGGCCTAATATATGGAACGTTAACCCTGAAATCGAAAACCCACACCTGATCTTCCCTGGCGACACCATCCTGTTAAGTATGATCGATGGCCAACCTGTACTGACGCTGGAACGAGGAAAACCCAAACTGACCGCTAGACGCTTACCAACCCGCACAGCTGAAGGACTTGGCATCGTAAAGTTGTCACCTAAAATAAGGGCTTCTAAACTGGATGAAGATGCAATCCCCGTCATCCCGAACAATGCCATCAAACAGTTTCTCCAATATCCACGAATAATCAGCCAGCGAGAACTCGATCAATCAGGTTACCTCGTCGCCAGTGAAGACAGGGGCCTGATCAGCGCCAGTAATGACAAGGTCTATGCGCGCGCCGTCGAGCCCAATGAACAGACACTCTATGATATTCTGCGCATGGGCAGAACCTACAAACGTGATGGTATCTGGAGTAGTGAAATCCTGGGTTATGAAATGCTACGGGTTGCTGATGCCCAGATTACCCGTTATGGCGACCCCGCAACCCTTATGATCAATAATGCTAATAGAGAAGTGTTGGTGGGTGACCGCCTGCTACCTGCTACTGAAGAGCGGGAAATGACAATGAACTACCTGCCTCATCCACCGGAACAAAACGTTAAAGGCAATATTATTTCGGTACTTGATGGTGTCTCACGTATCGGCCAGTATCAGACAGTTGTCATTGACCTTGGGGAAGAGGATAATATTGAATCAGGACATGTTTTGGCCATATACACTACCGGCGAAACTATACGTGACTCTGTTACCAGCGGGTGGAACAAGCGTGTAACATTACCAGATGAACAGTCTGGCACACTAATGGTCATACGCACGTTTGAGCGTGTCAGCTATGCATTGGTCATGGAGGCCTACAAAGACATGAAAGTCTATGACATAGTCACCAAACCCTAAATGGTCGACGAGACTTACGCTAACTACAGCCGTCTCGACTACCATCAACAACTGATACTATGGCTTATTTTATTACATTCGCCAGGTATCGGATCGGTTGCATTGCCAGTCTACTGCATCACTATCAGACTCCCCAGGCCATTCTTGCGGAGGCAGAAAGCGGTGAACTCGAACAGCCTTAAAAAGCCCTGCTATTGAACACCTGAAGCACACCCCATGGGCCCAGGTCGAAAAAGACCTGAACTGGCTCAACGCCGCCCCCAATCGTTACATCCTTACACTCTCAAATAAAGCTTACCTAAAGCTCTGGAAATCCCCGACCCGTCTCTGGTCCTCTTTGCTCAGAGGGGCAGATAGAACACCTCAATAACCCTCAACTAGCTATCGTCGGAAGTCGCAACCCCAGCCCCGCGGGACAACAAACCAGTTATGAATTTGCCCGCAATCTAGTTGCAACTGGCTTAAAAATTATCAGTGGGCTGGCATTAGGCGTTGATGCAGCCGCCCATCAGGACACCCTTGATGGCAATGGTTATACGATAGCTTTCACTGGCACCGGTCTTGACCAGGCCTATCCTGCCAGTCATCATCGCCTTGCCCATGACATTGTCACCCAGGACGTATTAATTTCTGAGTTCCCACTAGGCACCCCGCCCAAACCCAACCAATTCCCCCGTCGCAACAGAATTATTAGAGGTATGAGCCTGGGCAAAATGGTTACTGAGACAGCTACATTAGTGCCGCTACCTCGTGATTGATTTTATGACCTCCCTGTCAAAAATCGAC
>CAZYTT010000146.1:0-3429 GCA_964650235.1 uncultured Gammaproteobacteria bacterium
AAGATTCATCCCGATATATATTGCATATATCTTTGATTTATATATATTTAATATTTTACTCAGTTGTAGTAAAATAGCCTGAATCGGTGGATTGCATTCCTTGTACGCGACAAGCGGTCACTCATACCATGCCATTTACCTAACCGCTAACCATTATTTATTTGTAATTATCGAGAAACATTATGAAAAGCCTCTGGAATGAACAAGAATCTCAGGACTATAAAGGTGATTTAGGACTAAGGGTCTATACCTCGCGGTTACTGGGTCGTGACCCCACTTTAGTCCTGCACGGGGGCGGTAATACATCAGTAAAAGTACGTGAAAAGAATATATTGGGCCATGAAGAGGACATTTTATACGTTAAAGGTAGTGGCTGGGACCTGATTAGTATTGAGGCTGCCGGTTTTGCCCCAGTAAGGATGAATCACTTGCTGGAACTTGCCAGACTGCCAAAACTATCAGATTTACAGATGGTCAATGAGCTTAGAACACACATGACCAATGCCAATGCGCCCACACCATCGGTCGAGGCCATTTTACACGCCATCATACCTTATAAATATGTGGATCATACTCACGCCAATAGTATTGTAACTATCACCAATACAGCTGATGGCCTCAAGCGTATTAAAGAAATATTTGCATACCGAGTCGTAATCATTCCTTACATTATGCCCGGATTTGACCTGGCGCGACTCTGCGCTGAGCGATTTAGTGCTGAGGCTAATGAAAACACCATGGGTATGGTATTACTAAACCATGGCATCTTTTCTTTTGCTAATACAGCCCAGGAATCCTATGAAAATATGATTGAACTAGTAAATGAGGCTGAAGAATATCTTCAAAAAAACAATGCATGGAATATCAGCATAACCAAGCAGAACTCCTGTCATTCAGCCAGTGAAAGATGTGAGATTGCTAAACTTAGGTCCGAGGCATCACGTAATTTTACCAAACCAATGATATTAAGCTGCCATAACAGTGAAAATATCCGTAATTTTATCAATACCCAAAACATTGAACAGATTTCCCAACAAGGACCAGCAACACCTGATCATGTTATACGAACGAAACGCCTTCCATTGATTGGTCGCAATATAGACGCCTACATAGACGACTATAAGAGCTATTTTAAAGAGCATGCGGCTACGGCTGACAAGGAAATGACAATGCTCGATCCTGTACCACGTATCATCATTGACCCAGAACTGGGCCTGTGTACACTGGGACAGTCAATTAAGGACGCCGATATCGTTGCGGATATCTATGGTCACACCCTTCATATCATACTTAGGGCGGAGATGCTTGGAGGCTACAGGGCCTTACCTGCTGCTGATATTTTTGATGTTGAATACTGGGAACTTGAACAGGCCAAGCTGAAAAAATCGGGTACACCACCAATGTTTACTGGTGAGATTGCATTGGTCACCGGCGCAGCATCTGGCATAGGTAAGGCCTGTGTATCAGCCCTGTTAAAACGAGGGGCAGCCGTTATTGCCATCGACATTAATCCTGAAATTGAATCACTATTTATCAGTTCTGCTTACCTGGGTATGACATGTGATATTACTGACCGCTCCAAACTTGATGAATGCCTGAATACGGGGATTAGACGTTTTGGTGGGCTGGATATGCTTGTACTCAATGCTGGTATGTTTCCGGGGGGCAAACGTATCGAAGCGCTTGATGATCAGGAATGGCACAAGGTGATGGGGATTAATCTCGACATCAACCTCACACTTTTACGTGAATGTCATCCACTGTTAAAACTGGCCCCTAATGGTGGTCGAGTTCTGATTGTTGGATCAAAAAATGTACCTGCGCCTGGACCTGGTGCAGCTGCTTATTCAACATCAAAGGCCGCGCTTAATCAATTAGCTCGTGTAGCTGCACTGGAATGGGGGCAGGATAATATACGCATCAACACACTACATCCTGACGCCGTTTTTGATACGGGGATCTGGAGTGATGATATCCTTGAGACTCGAGCAAAACATTATAATATGACTGTTCATCAATATAAGACTAAAAATGTTTTGAAAACCGAGATTATATCAAAGGATGTAGCAGAACTGGCCTGCGAAATGTGTGGTCCCTTATTTGCTAAGACTACTGGCGCCCAAATTCCTATTGACGGTGGCAATGATCGTGTCATTTAGGTATTAGGTCGTGCCGACGTCCGATAAAAAAATTGCAACCATCCTGACTGATAAAACGAGTCCAGATGGACCGTCATCGAACCAGACCCAGGATAGACCTATGGCCAGAACACTGGCTATTACCAGCGGCAAAGGCGGAGTTGGAAAAAGCAATGTAGCCACTAACCTCGCGATAACTCTGGCCCAGAAAGGTCATAAGGTTTGTATTTTCGATGCCGACACCAATCTCGCTAACGTTAATATCTTAATGGGACTAAATCCGCATTATACGATAGAACATCTGTTAAACGGAGCAAAAACTCTCGATCAAATTATGATTTCAGGACCTGCCGGTCTAAAAATAATCCCCGCTGCCTCAGGTATAGCAGATAATACGGAATACTCTCCGGATCAAAAAAAACGACTGATTAATGCACTAGAACAACTTGAGCGGCAATTTGATTATCTCATTGTCGATACTGCTGCAGGAATTGGAGAAAATGTAACGCGCTTTCTCCGCTCCGTTCAAAACATCCTGCTAATTATCTCTACTGAACCGACCTCTCTCACTGATGCCTTTGCTCTACTACGGGTGTTAAAACGTAGTGGCTATACTAATAAGGTTCATGTACTGGTCAACATGGCAATTAACTTTGGCAATGGTGTGGAGGTTTTCAAACGTTTCAATGGCGCTGTCGACAAATATCTACAAATCCCGTTAAATTTTATTGGTTACATAACTGATGATATATCCGTCCGGGATTCTGTCCGCTATCAATGTCCTGTTGTACTCTATCGACCAGATTCGTTAGCAAGTCGCTGCTTTTGCAATATCGAAAAAGGTCTGGCAACACAACTTAAAAATACCACCCGGACTGTATCTTTTAGCCACTTCTGGAAGGATCTGCTAACTACAGAAGTTGAAGCAAACGAACAACCTACTTCCGCACCCGAATTTAATTCGGACGCAGACGAAGATCATAGTGACGAAGATAAGAGACAACATGCGCTTAATTTTTTCTCATCGCTGGAATTACCCGATCAGGACAAACTCGCTATCATCCTGGCACAGATAGATAATCTCCTCAATGCCCAGAATGAAAAAACTATTGACGCTAACGCACGGGATCAACTTTTAGTAACCATCGCAAATCTACAAAAGTTAGCAAACTACGATCAACACACAGTTACTAAATTAACTTCGATGGCTACCAGTTTAACTACAACAGGAAGTCGACTTGAGCAACAACTGGATCAATTAAACAATACCCTTGAAGAAATCCTTAGTCAG
>CAZYTT010000147.1:0-3416 GCA_964650235.1 uncultured Gammaproteobacteria bacterium
AATTTTTTCATTAGGTACTGCCTTCGCTAACGAACCGGTTTGGGATGGCAACAAAGTCGAAATGGTATCAGAGCGGTTGACTGATGGAGTGTTTGCTTACTATCCAAGTGATGCAAAAGAGTTGGAAAAACAGGGTAAGCCTGTCGCGACTAGCGGTGGTTTTATTGTAGGTGAAAATGGTGTGTTGGTTATCGACACCCTTTTAAATGAACGACTAAATACTCAAGTTCAGGACATAGTAAAACAAAAGGCCGGAAAACCGATTGTTTATGCTGTTAATACCAGCGCTCATGGCGATCATTCCTACGGGAACATGTACCTGCCTGAAGAAACCATCATCATACAGCATAGCAATACAAAGGCTTATATCGATGGTCACTTTAAGGCGGATAAGGAGTTTATGATCCAAAACTTCGGTCAGGGTCGGGGTATTGAAGAGATTAAGCCTGCCAGTGCTGACGTATTGGTCGCCAGCGGCGGAAAGATCACCGTCGATCTTGGAAATAAGTCGGTAGATATTATTGACTTCGGTTTTGCGCAAACGGGGGGTGATCTGTTTGTTTGGGAACCTCAGTCCAAAGTTATGTGGACTGGTAATGCTGTCGTCGCCGTTAAGCCTTCTCTGCCTTGGCTCTTAGGTGGCCACTTGCTTGAAACGCTAGAGACATTGGAAAAAATCTACGCCTTTTTACCCGCCGATGCGCGAGTAGTACCGGGACATGGTTCAGTCATTGGACGCGAAGACATCAAATGGCATATTGACTATCTGGATACCGTGAAAAGTCTTGTTCAAGCCGCTATCAATGATGGCTTAACGCTGGAGCAAACTATTGAACGAGTGAAAATGCCTGAGTTTGGTGGTTACGCTCTGTTCGGTTGGGTACACCCTGGTTTGAATGTACCTGCTGCTTACAAAGATCTCAGTCAATTTAACTAAGCAGCTCTCGGGAAGGCGGGCATCTAGTCCGCCTTTTCCGTTGCGATAAAACAAATTATTAACTCCGACAGTCACTGATTGGAACTATAGGGAGAAAGGAACAGTTAACAAACATCAGAACGATTCTGAAGCCGTTTTTTATAGTTCTATTGAGCATAGTATCTGTACAGATGGTATAGGCTACAGATTGGAGCAGCAGCAATATACAGATACTGCATGGGACGAATTACCAACTGGGTAAGAAGGAACGCACCTTTCTGACTTTTGAGTACAGTAACCGTTGGGACTACGGAGATAATTTCATCTTTCTTGATGTGACCGAACCGAATGGTGAGGGGACCAATCACTATGCCGAGTTTGCACTACGGCTTAGTATTAGCAAACTATCCGGGTGGGATGCATCGCATGGGGGACACGCATGGGGTTATTAAGGACACCAATATAGCCGCTTCATTTGAGATGGGAGATGGCCAGATGTGCCCATCTCTTAGGATTAGGTGTATCGCTGGACTTGCCTGGGTTTAGTTATGCCAACATCAATTTTCTACGGCGAGAAAGTCATAGAGATTGGGTATCTGAAGATACCGGCTCAGGCTGGCAACTAACCTTAAACTGAGTGATGTCCTTCAACGTTAAAAAGAGTAGATGGCGATTTGAAAGCTTTCTGGATTACGCCTTCAGTGAAGATGGGGGTAGCAGTCCAAAAGTGGATAACATGATGACGGTACCATGACTGCTACTGGATGTCAGTCACCTATGGGATGCTCCTGATCACCTGTTCGCAGGTATTGAGCATCAAGTTTGGCGCAACAAATTTGGTACGGATGGTGTTGATGAGGATGTGACTCAATCGATGCTCAAATGAGTTTTCTAAGAGCAGAATATTGCGATTACTGTTGCCATAACAAGAACAATTATTTCGTGATTTTGCTGTTTATTCGCGTGTTGACAATGCTGATAATGGCAATTAGCAAAGACGAATTTACTGCTTGACGCAGAAAAGGAGGACACCATGAAGGCATCTACACAAACTACACGCTTCATACCGGCCGTGGCCATGCCCGAAGGCGCGGGTGTTACGGTGCATCGTACTATCGGCACACCATCGTTACGTAATTATGACCCTTTTATGATGCTGGATCACTTTGGTAGTGATAATCCGAACGACTATATCGCCGGATTTCCATCCCACCCTCATCGTGGTTTCAGCACCTTTACCTATATGATTGATGGCCATATGGAGCATAAAGACAGCATGGGTAATACCGGCGATCTTGGTCCGGGTTCAGCGCAATTAATGAAGGCGGCCAGTGGTGTTATCCATTCAGAGATGCCTAAGCAGGAAGCCGGCTTGATGCGTGGTCTTCAATTGTGGATCAATCTGCCTGCTGCCCACAAGATGGATGACCCGGAATACCAGGAGTATCAATCAAGCGCATTTCCAGTGGTAGAAACTGAGGTGTATCGGGTCAAAGTGCTGATTGGTGAGTTTGCTGATGCGATTTCCCCAATTGTTGATGGAATTACCAAGGCCTCGTATTTCGATGTCGATGTGTACGGCGGCCAGCGCTTTAAATATCAGTCAACGCCATGGAACAACAGCTTTCTTTATATCTTTGAAGGCAGTGGTCAGATCAATGGTAAAAATGCACCCAAACATACGTTGATTACGTTAGGCGAAGATGATAAAACGATTGATTTTATTGCGGATGACAACGGCGCGCGTTTTGTTTTCATCAGTGGTCTTCCGATCAATGAGTCCATTGTGCAGTACGGGCCATTTGTGATGAATTCACGTGCTGAAATAGATCAGGCGATGAGTGATTATCAATCCAATAATTTTGTACGCAAACGTGCCTGGATAAAAAAATATAAAAAAGTGGGAGTGATGTGATGAACGAAATATCGCGTATTAGTAATGGTGAATTTATTCGCTCTGTGGCGGGTTTTAGAAACTGGGTGACCAAGGATGGTGCGCCTGGCCCTAGTGGCGAGGGTGATTTCAAAGCGGAACCGGGGCGCTATCATCTCTATGTCTCCTACGCTTGCCCTTGGGCAAACCGCACGTTGATTTTTCGTGCGCTCAAGGGTCTTGAAGATATAATTACAGTTTCTGTTGTACATCCATTATTAGAGTCGCGAGGGTGGAGCTTTGATGATTATCCAGGTGCAACAGGCGATAGCGCTAACAACTTCGATTATCTATATGAAGCATATGCTGCATCAGCCCCTGCTTATCATGGATCAATCACCGTGCCTGTATTATGGGATAAGAAACAAAAAACCATTGTAAGTAATGAATCGTCTGAAATCATACGCATGCTCAACTCGGCGTTTGATGACTATGCTGGTTCGGATGTAGATTACTATCCTGCAGCGCTACGTAACGAAATTGATGCGATTAATAGTATGGTATACGATCACGTTAACAACGGTGTTTATCGTGCTGGGTTTGCCACCACACAAGCGGCTTACGAGC
>CAZYTT010000148.1:0-3376 GCA_964650235.1 uncultured Gammaproteobacteria bacterium
TTGCCGCTGTTATGGTGATTGGTTCGTTGCTTTTTTCCAGGGCTGAATGAATTTTATCGTTTTCGATACCGGCGCATATGCCGAGCGAAGTAAGCGTGGATTCGATGGCAGGAAATGTTATCCGCTTTCCATCAGCAGCAACTGGGTATAGGGTAACAGATGCAGACATATCGTCCTTGTTAATAAATACTAGTGGGTTAAGAGATAGTTCAATGCCTGTGTCAGTTACTACAATAGATAGTAAACCTGCCAGTCTGGTTTTGTAATCGCCTCTATCTTCGTTATAGGTGATGTGTTGATCATATTTAATAAATAATCCTGTTGTTTGCGGGCGTTCGATTATTTCGCCATAGATATCTTTTCCCTCAGTACAGGACTCGATTGTTGAGGTTTGTAAAATGATGCTGTCTGGGCGCATATAGTAGCTGCCACTTTTCCCGTTACAAAGACCTTTTGTCCAAATGATTTCACTGCTTGTCTCCAGCTCAGGTGTAATACCTCTGGCGATACAGACTGGATTGAGGCTGTTAGAGTCATTGGTAATGGGATTGTTATTTTTTTTGGGGTGTGACTGTATGTTTAGCGGAGAGGGGGACGCAATTATTTCACCGCTATTATTTTGTAAGGGGATTGCGCCCTGGTTAATAATACCAGTAATTATTTGAATGGCTGACTCATCGATGCCAAATGTAATTTTATTTTCTTTCAGGATGTCAGTAATTTGATGGGTTTCAAAAATCTGGCCTTCTATTGTGGGCGATCGATTGAAGCTTATTGTTGCCCAGAGTTTGTTGCTGTCAATAGTGATAGTAATGGCATTTTGCTCAGCTCTATCACCATTACTGGTCGTTGATTTTGTACTGTTGCGCGGTTGTTCCATAAATGACTTTGACCTAATTATCGATCAGAATTGGTCGTTTCCCCTGATAAACTACGTCAACAATGACTCTTAATAGCTATATCGGCCTGTTTTGACCTTTTAACAGATAGACACTAAGGTTTTATGGAGAATTTGCCAGTGATTTTGACAGGGTGTGGCTGAGTTATCCGGTCCCGATATAGCCATTGGTGCCCGGGTGTGGGTGGTTATTTCAGCTAGTGGAAACTGTAGGTTAAAGGAGGCGCAGCTACTACTTAGCCCTGTAACCTGATTGATTTAACCATTCCAGGAATTGTTCCGGCGGTGCTGGACGGCTGATGTAGTAGCCCTGAGCCACATTACAGTTCATATTACGCAGGTATTCAAGCGTCTGAGCATTCTCAACACCTTCCGCTACAACACTCAGATCCAGGTTGTGGGCCAGATGGATTGTTGCCTGGACAATCTTTGCTTCTCGCTTGTTATCGTTCATTTGTGACACAAATGAACGATCGATTTTAATCTCTTTAATGGGGAGCTTGGCAATATAGGCTAGCGATGAATAACCGGTGCCAAAATCATCTATGGAGATATCTATGCCCATATTGTTAATTCTTTCAAGAACTTCAAGTGCCCGGTCAGGGTCGGCAATAATAGCGCTTTCGGTAATTTCGGTCTTTAGCAGCTCTATTGGGACATTATAAGAGGCAATCTTGCCTGCAATCAGGTCAGGTAGTTCCTGGTCTAATAACAGTATTGTGGAAAGATTGATAGCGATACTGATGTTGTAACCTTGGTCATGCCATCGTCTGATTTGTTGCAGTGCTGCATCAAGTATCCAAACCGATAACGGATGGATTAATCCGGTTCGTTCTGCCAATGGTATAAACTCATCGGGGCCCAGGAGGCCATGGAGTGGATGATTCCAGCGTATTAGCGCTTCCACTGAAGTGACAGTATTACTCTCCAAATCAAGTTTAGGCTGGAAATAGAGCTGTAATTCATCAGTATTGATGGCCTGACGTAACTCACCCATAAGCGTTAGTCGTTTAGGACTGTATTGATCATATTTGGGGTCATAGATAATGATTGCTTCCTGAGCATTCTTGGCTGCGTGTAGTGCTACATTGGCTCGTTGTTGTAAGGTATCGGAATCGAGGCTGTGTTCAGGATATTGTGCTATCCCCATTCTAAAGTGAATGCCGACCGACAGGCCTTCGACCTCGAACGGGGCATCCATTGCGGCTGACAGTTTATGGGCGATGGATAAGGTGCTCTCAATACTATCGACCTTAGGTAGCAGGATTGAAAATTCATTGCCACCATGGCGAGCAATCGTATCTGATTCACGTAAAACATTTTTTAACCGGGTAGCTACTTTTTTTAGTACCCGATCACCATTGTAGTGTCCAAGGGTATGGTTTAATTCCTTAAAATTACTTAACGAGAGGATCAAGATAGCAACCTGGTTGTCTTCTCGTTGTGCTGATGACAAAGCCTGGTCGAGTCGATCGAAAAACAGTATGCGATTGGGTAGTTCAGTGATAGGGTCATGGGTTGTATCATGTTGTGCTTTTTGTTCAAGTGTACTTGTCTCAACACGCAATTGATTGGTTTGATCCATTATCATAACGCCGGCCTCATAGGCCATCATCGAACCGGCATACTGTCCCCAGAATGCAAAGACAAATGGCATGATATCCAGCAACCAAAGCACCATATTAGTCTTTTGACTGTCTATGAGGCTGGTAAGGGTGACAGTGCTGTATTGTTGATAACTCGTGAATAGAGTCGCGACAATTATCGTTAGAATCGCTATAAGTGCACCATAGATGGAAAATTTATTGACTCTGGATTTGAGCAGTTTAACGGTGGCCGTCAGGTTAGAGTAATCGCTCAACATATTTCTTCACGTATGCCTGCAGAATGGTTATATAGTATTGAATATGATAACGTTAATCGGCGTTTGCGCAATTCTCTTGAGGTCGTTTTTTAATTTATTCCTATTCTTTGACTTGAGCGACTAGATAAAAAAAGAGTCATATTTCTGGTTGTGCTGTCGTACTTAATGACGAGTGCTAGTAAATATAGGACAGAGGCCCATGGAACATGTGTTCACTAAATTAGCCATCGTCTTAAGCATAGCAGCGATAGCCGGCATAATGGCTTTGCGGTTGCGGCAGCCGCTGTTAGTCGCTTTTATCAGTGTTGGTGTCATTATAGGCCCAGCTGGCCTGGATATGGTTAAGGTCGGGCAATTTGGTCTGCTGGCTGAAATGGGTATCAGTCTGCTGTTATTTGTCGTGGGTCTTAAACTTAATCCGGCCTTGGTACGATCTGTTGGTCTGGTGGCATTAGTTGCCGGGTTTGGGCAAATGGCCGTGACTTTTAGTGGTGCCTACCTAATTACAACGGAATTATTTGATTATCCAGTACTAGAGTCATTTTATGTCGCTGCTGCCCTGACGTTCTCCAGCACCATCATCATCGTTAAATTACTTGCCGATAAACGTGAAA
>CAZYTT010000149.1:0-3337 GCA_964650235.1 uncultured Gammaproteobacteria bacterium
TCTGGAGAGCAGTAGACCAGGATGGAGAAACGCTCGATATTCTGGTGCAACCCCGTAGGGACAAGCGGGCAGCAAAGCGATTTTTCAGGAAGTTAATGAAGGGGATGCAATATGCGCCCAGGAAAATCATTACTGATAAGCTGCGGAGTTATGCAGCGGCACACAAAGCAATGATGCCCACAGTGATGCATGAGCAGGGCAAGAGAAAGAACAACCGTATTGAAGGCTCACATCAACCGACCCGGCAACAAGAACGGCAAATGCGTCGATTCAAGTCATCAGCGCAGGCGAATAGATTTCTGTCGGCACATGCGCAAATCAACAATCTATTTCGTGTGGGCCGCCATCTCCTAAAAGCAGCACACTATCGGTTGTTCAGGGAACGAGCCTTTTCTGAGTGGCATAGGGTGACGTGCGCCCAGAGCATGGAGCTAGCATGACTACACGTTTCGTATTGGCAATTTATTCAGTTGCTCATGAATAAGTTGACAACGCCTTTCAATAGGCAAAACTCTTCATCATGAGTGATGGACATAAAGATAAAGTAGGACTGGTCTGCGACGTTGCCGAACTCGCGACTATGTTTGCCCAGACCAGTACTCTGGATGATTTCCTCAACCAGGTGGTCTATACCGTTGCCTATCATATGAAGGCTGCTGTGTGTTCGGTCTATCTCTATGATGAACAAAGTGATGAGCTGGTGCTGGCGGCCAACCAGGGCCTGAAGGGTGAGGCGGTCAATAACCTGCGGCTCAAACCAGGTGAAGGCATCACTGGCTACGCCTTTAGTGAACAGAAGGCGATGAATTATGGTGAGGCCACAACCAGCCCGCACTATAAATACATCCCGGACATCGAGGAAGAACACTACCAGGCCTTCCTCGTTGCCCCTATCGCACGCGGCCTATCGCGCATCGGCATGCTGGCGGTACAGGACCCCCAGCTGAATTACTTCGACGATAATGACACCATGGCGATGCGTGCCATCGCCGCCCAGTTAGCCACAACCATCGAAAGCGCCAAGCTGTTATTACGCCTGCAAAAACAGGCACCAGAGCCAGAGGCCCTGCCCAGACCTGCAGCTACTGAGATGCAGTTACTCAAGGGCATCTCCATTGCCGATGGCATTGCCATCGGCAGGATCACACTGGTCAATCGGATCAATCTGGCACTACTTAATACCGCCAACGAGGACCAGCTCTACACCGAACGGGATTTCAATGAGGCCCTGGATTGTACGATACGTCAGCTCGAACATATTCATTATGAACTAGAGACCCAGTATGCCGATATCGCCTCGCTGATCTTCAGCGCCCATTTATTGATTCTAAAAAGCAGCAGCTTTGTCTCAACCATTCGCAACCATATCCATGAGGGCACATCACCCCAGCTGGCCATCGCCAGGGTCGTTGATTCTTACGTCCAGGTATTTTCCTCCCAAGAGGATGTGCGTTTCCAGGAAAAGGCGCTGGATGTACAGGACCTCGGTCACAGGCTGATGCTAAACCTGATCCAGGCTGATGCCCATGAGGCCGACTATACCAATAGCATCATCGTTGCTGCGGGGCTGGTCCCGTCGGATATCCTGCGCTTTTCAGCTCAACGGGCCCAGGCCCTGGTATTAATCGGCGGCAATAATAATTCGCATGTCTCCATCCTTGCCCGGGCCCTGAAGATTCCGACTGTTGCCATTACGGAGGGTCAGGCACCGACCTGGCAAGATCAGGATCAGGCCCTGATTGACGGGCGCATGGGCACCCTCTATCTACGTCCAACCGAGCCTGTGATTAATGAATACCAGCGCGCCCTAGCCGCCCAGAAGCAGGCCCGGGAACAGGCTCAGGAACAGTTTAGCGCCATGAATGACATCACCCTGACGGGGGACGGCACCACGATTGAACTGCTGGCGAATATAAATCTCCTCAGTGAACTACAAACGGCGGTACAGAACAAGGCCTGTGGTGTGGGCCTTTATCGCAGCGAGTTCCCGTTTATTGTGCGCAATGAATTCCCCTCGGAAGAGGAACAATACCGGATCTATCGATCCATTATTGAAGCCATGCCGGGAAAAGAGATCATCCTCCGCACACTCGATATCGGTGGCGACAAGATCCTGTCCTATCTGCCGTCCATGAAAGAAGAAAACCCCTTTCTGGGTCTGCGCGCCATCCGCTTTTCACTCAGTAACCGGGAGATATTTAAAGAACAGTTACGCGCCATGTTACGCAGTGGCGTCGACACTCAGCTCAAGATCATGTTCCCAATGATCTCATCTCTGGATGACTTTTTACTGGCCCGGACGATGGTGGATGAATGTCTGGAACAGCTGACACAATCAGGACAGCCCTATCTGGCCACACCCGGACTGGGTGCAATGATTGAAATGCCCTCGGCCGTCGAGATTATCGATGAACTGGCCCAGCACTGTGACTTTCTCTGCATCGGCACCAATGACCTGACGCAGTATATTCTGGCTGTCGATCGCACCAATTCCGCGGTTGCCAATCTCTACCTGCCTCATCATCCGGCGGTATTAAGGGCCCTGCACCGCATCTGTCACAGTGCCCAGCAACACCAGACCGAGTTTTCGATCTGTGGCGAGATCGCCTCCAACCCGATGTTAATACCCTTTCTGCTCGGTATTGGCCTACGCAGGCTAAGCCTGGACCCGGGAAAACTTCCACAGATTCAACAGGTCATTAACGGCATTGACCTGGCACAGGCGGAGCAACTGGCCCAGGAGTTATTACAGCTGCCGACGATTAGCGCGATCGAGGAACGCCTGGGGATACGCGAACCACTACAACATTAACAAGAGATCAGACACACCCGCGCGCTAAGATCGAAGATTAGAGACCGGATAGCGGTTTAACCACTATTCGCCCCATTTATAGTCCAGCTCATATTACAGCTCATAGTCCAGTTCGTAGTAATGAACACCCTCCCGGACATCGATGCTCATCTTACCGCTGATCCCTTCGAGCAACCCGGTACCGGAATCGGGCACCACCTCCAGCAATAGAAAATCATCACCCTGGGCCAGGGTGCCAAAATGCTGAAGGACAAAACTACCATACTTACCCGCTAGGTTGCCTCTGACCTGCTCAATAGCGACGTAGCCAGCTGATCCCTTCACAGCCGTCATTGCACTGAGCATCTCACCCTTGCTGGTCGCATCAAGATCACCGTGAAATACCTTATCGATAGTCATTCGGCCCATCTTTATTCCATCCTGCCCCTTAGAATAAACACTGACAGGATTGAGCTTTACATCAAACTTACCCGAAACTTTCATAGAGCCTCCAATTCCGTATGATCAGATCGTAGAAAAAATTAC
>CAZYTT010000150.1:0-1973 GCA_964650235.1 uncultured Gammaproteobacteria bacterium
GGCCTTTACAGTGCATGAAGGCAAAACGTCTCAAGCCACCTGGCAAGTAACCGCAAGATTTGCATCCAGGACATCAGAACGTGACATCCCTGCCTTGCGTGGCACCCCGGCAGTTACAACAACAAGATCTGAACCAGCCATAATTGCTGAATCATCACTACCCGATACACGGGTATCAAAACCAAATAAGATGGCTGATTCTTGGATATCCAATGCTGTGCCTTCAGCAACACCTTCTCGTATATCGGTTAGGACAACCTCATGGGCCATTTCTGAATTGGCTAAGATCTGAGCAGCTGATTCACCAACGCGTCCTGCACCTACTATTGTTATCTTTTTCATTACCCATCCTCGTTGACGGCAGGGACTAAGATGCTAACACCCTACTGGTATTGATGCCTAATGATACCCCAGAGACTCATACGCCAGAGTCAGGCGCTTGACTCAGTGAGTTACAGGTAAACGTAATTACCACCTACATCGAAAAAATTACTCTACGACCAATCAGTTAATCGGCTATTTCAGGACATAATTGAATCCTGAGCGTTAAATTCTTGCCTTAAACGCAAGCGTCAGTGTGTTCAGTTAGCAGATTATTAATACTGGGATAAACAGCAGGGTAAGGTAAGCGGGCAACCCCTGACTCAACAGCAGCCTGGGCAACAGCAGGTGGAATTCTATCTATTAAACGAGGGTCAAGCGGCGTTGGGATGATGTATTCTGGACCAAATGACAAGTGCTCAAGATTATAAGCCACCAGAACTTCCTGGGGTACTGGCTCCCGGGTTAAGGCCGCCAATGCCTTTACTGCAGCGATAAGCATTTGCTGATTAATCGCGGTCGCCCTGACATCAAGGGCACCCCGAAAAATAAAAGGAAAACCCAATACATTATTGACCTGATTTGGATAATCACTCCGCCCGGTTGCCATAATTAAATCACTACGGACAGCCAGTGCTATTGCCGGATCAATTTCAGGATCAGGATTTGACAGAGCAAATACGATGGGGCTGTTCGCCATTGTCGCCACCATCTCTGGTGATACCAGATTTGGGCCAGACAGGCCAATAATTACATCGGCCCCAACCATGGCATCTGCTAGGGTTCGATCTTCTGTGGTTGTAGCAAATTCTTGTTTATAAATATTGAGGTCATCACGCCCGTCATGGATGACACCGCCCCGATCTACCAGACGTATATTCTCGAGTTGCGCACCCAGAGCAACAAGCAGGCGCATTGAAGCAATACCTGCTGCGCCAGCACCAAGACAGACAATCTTTGCATGCTCTACCTGCTTACCCTGTAACTCAAAGGCATTCAGTAGGCCGGCAGCAATAATGACTGCGGTTCCATGCTGATCATCATGAAATACAGGGATGTCGAGCCGTTCACTCAGTACCCTTTCTATTTCAAAACAATGGGGAGCAGCGATATCTTCCAGATTAATCCCACCAAAGGTAGGGGCAATACGTGACACCGTATCTATAAAATCTTCCGGTGTGTCTGCATCCACCTCAATATCAAAGACATTAATATCAGCAAATTTTTTAAATAAGATGCCCTTACCTTCCATGACCGGCTTTCCGGCTAATGCGCCTGTGTTTCCCAGACCGAGGACAGCCGTACCGTCAGTTATGACAGCAACTAAATTGCCTTTAATAGTATAACGATATGCCGCATCCGGATCAGCAGCGATCGCACGTACCGGCTCGGCAACACCGGGGGTATAGGCAAGGCCAAGATCGTACTGGGTTGCACACGGTTTACTGATTGCTACAGAAATTTTGCCTGGCTCAGGATAAGCATGGTAGTCCAATGCGGCCTGTTTGCGCTCATCTTTCATTGTCTTCTACTATCTCAGGTAAAGTATTGAGAAAGCGTGCATTATCCGTGATTCGCTAACTGACTGCAAATGCTTAGCTAATATTAATCAAAAAATCAGTAACATAGATGAACTCTGGACGAGTTATCCA
>CAZYTT010000150.1:2073-3326 GCA_964650235.1 uncultured Gammaproteobacteria bacterium
GACACGATTGAGATAGATTAGATTATTTTGACGTTTACCATAATCAATACGTGTCATCGAGCCATAATCGATGGTTAATTGACGATAAGCAATTAAGGGCATCTTTAACGCAGATGTCACACACATGCGTATAGGTCCGACATGCATGACAATGATAACCGTTTCGCCCTGATGATTTGCAACAATACGCTCAACGGCCGATGTAATTCGGATCCGATGATCCTCAATTGACTCCCCACCTGCGGGCACAAATGTTACAGGATCACGCTTCCAGGCCTTGAAATCATCAGGAAATTCTCGTTGTATATCATCAAAATAACGGCCATCCCAGATACCAAAGGGACGCTCTTTCAACGCTGAGTCAACATGAACAGGCGCACCGAGGGCGTTGATAATTGGCGCGGCCGTCATCCGGGTACGCTGCATAGGACTCATATAGATAGCGTCTACCGATTCGGCACCCAGCGCCTGTGCTGCGGCCTCTGCTTGCTGATGACCCTCAGCCGTTAGCACCGGATCTTCTATCTCATCGCAATATAATCGGTCATAGGGAAAATCAGGTTTACCATGACGAACCAATATGACCCTTGTACTTTTTTCCTTTTCTCTCATAACGTTTACTCAAATTACCGGTTTATTGTGCACATGCGGCGTACCATGTTCGTTATGGGTAGTTTCCGACATCGCTACGGGGACCATATTGAGCTTGCCGTATCGCACACCGCGCTCAGCCATCATTAAATTGGCAAATTCACGCACATCCTTAACCGGACCACGCATGATAGCCACCTCGAGGCAGTGGTCATGGTCGAGGTGCACATGGGTGCTCGAAAGGCTTAATTCATGGTGATGATGATGCGCTTTCGTAATTCGACTGGCCAGCTCTAACTCATGATGATTATAGACATAACTGAGCGTTGCCATGCAAAAGCCATCACCGACAGTCTCAAGGCTTTCTGCCTCTAGTCGCTGCCGAATCAGATCTCTCATTGCCTCAGATCGATTGGTATAACCCTGCTCATTAATATAGGCATCAAATTTATCAGCCAACTCTGAATCCAGTGAAATCGTTATTCTTTCCATTACCACCTCAGCATAATTACTCTATCAGCTACCCTGGGCATAGTGGCACCCAGATTCCCGCCCATTAAGCCGCAGTCGAATAAACATACAGATTCTATTTTCACGGCTTACTGGCGTCATGGTCATGGTCATGGTCATGGTCATGGTCATGGTCATGGTCATGGTCATGG
>CAZYTT010000151.1:0-3323 GCA_964650235.1 uncultured Gammaproteobacteria bacterium
TCTATGCGTGATATGTTTAAGGCCGATCCACAGCGGTTTGAGCGATATTCGCGCCGCTTCGACAATATCCTTGTTGATTTTTCCAAAAATCGAATTACTGATGAAACCCTGACGTTATTATTCAGTCTGGCCCGCCAGGCAGGTCTACCCGACATGATTGCTGCCATGTTTAATGGCGAAAAGATTAACAATACGGAACACCGGGCTGTGTTACATACAGCATTGCGTAATCGCAGTAATCGCCCGGTGATCGTTGATGGTGAAGATGTCATGCCGGCCGTCAATCAGGTCCTCGATCAAATGCGCCAGTTCAGCACCGCTGTCCGAGATGGGAGCTGGAAAGGGTTTAGTGGCAAGGCTATTACTGATGTCGTTAATATCGGTATCGGTGGCTCTGATCTAGGCCCGGTTATGGTTACTGAGGCCTTGAAGCCCTATATCCAGGACGGCTTGGCGGTGTATTTTGTATCTAATATTGATGGCACCCATCTGGTTGAGACCCTGAAATCGTTAAATCCCGAGACGACACTGTTTATTGTGGCCAGCAAGACATTCACGACCCAGGAGACCCTGACCAACGCCATGGATGCCCGGCAATGGCTGTTACAGGCCTGCCAGGGTGATGAAGTGGCCGTTGCCCAGCATTTCGTTGCCCTGTCAACCAATGAGACGGCGGTAACAGCGTTCGGTATTGATCCTGATAACATGTTTGAGTTCTGGGACTGGGTCGGTGGGCGTTATTCCCTGTGGAGCGCCATTGGCCTGTCAATTGCTGTTGCGATCGGCATGGACAATTTTGAGGAGCTACTGACCGGCGCCCATACCATGGACGAGCATTTTCGTCAGGCGCCACTGGATGAAAATATCCCGGTGATCATGGCCCTGATCGGTATATGGTATAACAATTTTTTTGGTGCCGAGACCCATGTCATCCTGCCCTATGACCAGTATATGCATCGTTTCCCTGCTTATTTTCAACAGGGTGATATGGAGAGTAATGGCAAACGGGTCAATCGTGATGGCCAGGCCATTGAATACTCCACTGGGCCGGTGATCTGGGGCGAGCCGGGTACGAATGGTCAACACGCCTTTTATCAGCTTATCCATCAGGGGACCAAATTAATTCCGGCAGATTTCATTGCTGTTATTGAGAGTCATAATCCGCTTGGTCAACACCACGATATCCTGTTAGCTAATTTTTTTGCCCAGTCAGAGGCCCTGATGAAGGGTAAGGATGAAGCTGAGGTCCGTTCCGAATTACAGACCGAGGGTCTATCGAGTGTTGCGCTGGAACAGTTGTTGCCTCATAAGGTGTTTCCGGGGAATAGACCCAGTAATTCTATCCTGGTACAGAAACTAACTCCTCGCAGTCTCGGACAATTGATTGCCCTGTATGAACATAAGATCTTTGTCCAGGGCGTTATATGGCAGATCAATTCATTCGATCAATGGGGTGTCGAGCTGGGTAAGCAATTGGCCCGAGTCATTCTGCCAGAGTTACAGGCAGTCGATGACACAGGCGGTCATGATGCCTCAACCAATGGGCTGATAAATCATTATCGGCAACACCGCCCGTAACCACCTCCTTTTTATCTGTCAGAATTTGGCCAGAGCTAGATCAGGGCAGGTTATTGGCAGGCAAAACGTGTTATAGCTGGTAGATTGGGTGAATATTCTCCGGGCCAGTGTAACTGACATCGAGGTCATGCAGAATGCCATCGTTAATACTGAAGATCCAGCCATGTACTGTTAACGGCTGTTGGCGTTTCCAGGCATCTTGCACAATATTCGTGTGACAGACATTGTGTACCTGATGGATTACATTTAGTTCACATAAACGATTCAGTTTTTCATCATTGTTATCGATCTCGTCTATCTCACACCGGTGGTGGTGGTGAATGTCTTTAATATTGTGAATCCAGTTATCGACCAGGCCAAGTTCCTGATTGCGCAGGGCGGCCTTAACACCACTGCAACCGTAATGGCCACAGACAATAACATGTTCAATTTGTAGCACATCAACCGCATATTGAAGTACTGACAGGCAGTTGAGATCGGTGTGAGAGACAATATTGGCCACATTACGGTGGACAAATAATTCGCCTGGTAACAGGCCAACAATGTCATTGGCCGGTACCCGGCTATCTGAGCAACCAATCCATAAATAGTCTGGGGCCTGTAGTCGCGACAGGCGGGTAAAGAACTCCGGGTCTACGGCCTTAATCTTCTGAGCCCAACGTTGATTGTTTTGAAACAACTTATTCATGATCAATGCTGCCATGTTGAAAATGCCCGTCTAGTGTTGCAGACAATATCATAATTGTAAAATCCCAGCGCCTTGAAACCCTTTGCAAAATAAGTGTTTAATTTTTTAAATTATTCTAAAGATCGGTGATTGTTAACCCGATACAGATAACTAAGAACCAGGTGTAAACCGCACTATCATCATCAATAAAAAAATTATAAGCCAACAGTGGCAACGATAATGTAGGTGAGATGGTTATTTGGCTGGAGGAGGATAGTAGGAACAATGATCGGGCAATCAACTGGGAATCGTAACTATCAGGGAGGTTTAACCCTCGTTGAAATTATGGTCGTTGTGGCCATTGTTGGCCTAATGTCCTCAATCGCGGTGCCTGCCTATAACGAATATGTCGAAAAGGCCAGAAACTCTCAGGCCATTGCCGATGTTAGTACCATTATGCAGGCCATTGACCATTTTTATCTTAAAAATAATCAATATCCTGCCTCACTTGCTGATGTCGGCTTTAATGCGACCCAGGATCCATGGGGTGGGAGCTATTACTATATGCGTTTTTCAGATTCTATAAACGGTGTGCAGGGGTTCCGCAAGGATAAAAATCTGAAGCCGGTTAATTCCGACTATGATCTTTATAGTGCTGGCAAGGATGGTGATACCAAACTGCCTTTTACGCCCAAGGTTAGCCAGGACGATATTGTCCGCTGTAATAATGGTCGCTATATCGGTCTGGCAGAAAAATATTAGGTCGAATGTTAAACCCTGAATCCGGATACAGGTACCGACTGGTCTCGAGTAAATTTTCGCGTCGAATCATCGTACTGTTTTTACTCTCTGTCGTTGTCCCGGTTGGTGTGATAACGGTTATTTCCTATCAAGCCCTGGAGAGTCAGTTACATTCCCACAGTTTTGAAGTGTCTCGTCAGATTAGTAAGCAGATCGGCATGAATATCTTTGAGCGCCTGAGTTTCGCACGTAATCAATTGCAACAGACACTGCATTCATCAATGGTCAACGCCCCTGAAAATTTTGTCAGTATCCAGAATCAATTAGGTGGGGCAGG
>CAZYTT010000152.1:0-3228 GCA_964650235.1 uncultured Gammaproteobacteria bacterium
TTTTAATTAAGCCTGTAGCTGCAGACTTGCGCGTACACATTGCAAGATACCATAGTCATATTTGCCATCAAGTGATTCATAAACGGGTTTAAGTTTTCCTTCATCGCTTTGTTCGAGGGCGAAGTGAATTGTCTTTAGTGATTTTTCATCCAGTTTTACAGCATCGGCCAGCTCAATCTGTCCCTGTTCTATGGCAGTAGCCAGGTGTTTGTATACTGTGGCCAGGGTTAGGTTGCGTTGATGTGCAATTTGCAGGGCATCCATATCCTGGCACAGGAGTAGCACTGTTTCGTCTCTTGTATCGCTCGTTGTTGCCGGTTGGCTATGCTCGCAAATAACGTCAAGAAAGGCGTCGCCATAGGTCTCTAGTTTGCGTTCACCGATACCGGAGATACGGCTAAGCTGTTCAATGTTTTGGGGCTGGCGTTCCAACATCTCTGCCAGGGTGGCATCATGGAAAATAATGTAGGCAGGTACGCCCTGGGCCTCTGCCAGTTGTTTGCGACACTTGCGAAGGGCATTCCATAAACGTGTATCAGCGGCATTGCTGAACTGACGTTGATTGTGTTGGCGTTCCGTTCGGGAGGACCTGGTCTGTTTACGTAGTAATAATCGATTGTCGCCACGTAATACCGGGCGGGCAGCCTCAGTTAATTGTAGACTGCCATGACCTTTGAGGTCTACATTCAGGAGTCCACGTGATATTAATTGTCGATAAATACTACGCCATTCCTGGTTGTTTAATTCCTTGCCGATGCCGTAGGTGCTGAGCTGTTCATGACCAAATTGGCGAATACGCTCATGTTCACTGCCCCGTAGTACATCGATGAGATAATTTACGCCGAAGCGCTGTCCGGTACGGTGTACACATGAAAGTGCCTTCTGGGCGCTGACTGTAGCATCCCAGGTCTCGGGCGGTGTTAAGCAGTTGTCGCAATTGCCACAGGGCTGAACCAGGTTCTCGTCAAAATAACGTAACAAAGACTGACGACGACAGGTAATTAGTTCGCAAAGGCCGAGCATAGCATCCAGTTTGTGGCGCTCGACCCGTTTATGTTGTTCATTCGCATCTGAGCTTGCCTGCATCTGTCGTAAGGTAATGACGTCTTGGAGACCATAGGCCATCCAGGCATCGGCTGGCAGTCCATCACGGCCGGCACGACCAGTTTCCTGATAATAAGCCTCGATACTTTTGGGGAGGTTAAGATGAGCAACAAAGCGGACGTCGGGTTTGTCGATGCCCATGCCAAAAGCAATAGTGGCAACAATGATGATGCCATCCTCACGTAAAAAGCGTTGCTGATGGGTCTGTCGTTGTTGTTGAGTTAGACCGGCGTGATAGGGTAATGCCGTTAATCCTTTGGTCGTAAGCCACTGAGCTACATCTTCTACCCTTTTACGTGACAGGCAATAGACAATACCGGCTTCATCTGGATGTTCATTGTGGATGAAGCGTAGTAAGTGGTCGCGAGCATTGCCACTGTTTTCGCTGATACGGTAGCGGATATTGGGACGATCAAAGCCGTTGTTAAATATCCTTGCATCCTGCAGGGCCAGGCGGTCAATGATCTCATTGCGGGTCGGGGTATCGGCGGTGGCTGTCAGGGCAATGCGCGGTATATGGGGAAAACGTTGGTGCAGAGCCGAGAGCTGGATATATTCTGGCCGAAAATCATGCCCCCATTGTGATACACAATGGGCCTCATCTATGGCAAACAACGCCAGTTTTATCTGGCTGAAGAGCGTCAGCGTGCGGCCATTAAAGAGTCGTTCGGGGGCGATATAAAGCAGATCAAGCTCGTTATTGAGTAAGTCAGTTTCTACCATATTCATCTCGCTGGCGCTAAGGCTGGAGTTAAGGTAGGCCGCACGTACACCGTACTGCTGGAGGGCGCCAACCTGGTCCTGCATCAGGGCGATTAATGGTGATATCACGATCCCGACCCCATCTCGTACCAGGGCAGGGATTTGGAAGCAAAGTGATTTACCACCGCCGGTGGGCATTAATACCAAGGCATCGCCATCATTGATGAGGTGATCAATAATTTCAGCCTGCGAACTTCGAAAATTTTCATAACCAAAAATTGTCTGCAGGGTATAGAGGGCAGGTGATGACTGATTCATGGTGTGAGATTATATCAGTCAGTGTCGTTCAGGGTACATTGCTCAGATGCTTAATTCACTGAATTGGCATCCTGTATTATCAGTTGTGGAACTAATTCATCCAGTGTGGCTATGTTTGTAGATTTAATTCGAGGTAAATAAAAGTGGCTGAGTTGAGTAGGCCTAAGATGAGTGGTTAGAGGGCGGGGAAATAAAGATTAGAATAATAGCTAAATGCTACCTCCTCCTCCTCCACTCAATGTAGTGGAATTGAGTGGAGGAGTCGAACACACTTTTGCACCTAAAATCCTGATAAATGCATTAAGTGGCTTTATAATGTTTATGGTGTGAACCAGCCAGGCTATGGTCATATGGTTTTTCTGGCTCTGGTTCGTTACCTAGCGCGGCATCTATTTCATAAGGCAAGGTTCCGCAGGCATTAGGTCCACCTTCAGCATTGCAACTCCGTGCGCCTAACATCTGGTATACCGGGTCCCAGCCCAATAAGGTTGTCATTAATGGGTAGATTGACAGTAGCATCAGGCCAACATCAAAGATGTTTGGGCCTATAGTTAGTTGATAGAAGGCACCAATACCAAGCATCGTGCCACCAACAATGAAGCGAGTTATGCGATCGGTCAATCCAATGTTCTGTACGGGTGCAAGTTTATGTGAGTTTTGAGTTTTCATGATGCGTTCCTCCTATAGGTTGTTTGTGGTGAACGCTGTTTAAAATCCTTTGGTGATATAGATAACATTCCTTGTTAAGTATTAGTTGACTCCTATTGTCGGGTATTGTCAATATCTTTAATTCCATTAAAAACAATAGGTTGAGGCTAGTGTTCTTTAGGTTGCTGAAATATTTGATATTTATCGGGTGTTGTAGGTTTGGTTATTACTGTGCATTTTCGAATTGATTTTGTGACATAACATTTCATAAATGTTGAATTGCAATCAGAAATGTGCCTATAAATTATGATTATTGCGTTTTAGGTTGGATCAAGATGACCAATTAAAATTATTTCATAAACAAAAAGTTAACTCATGTTTAAGTAAATCAATAACTACTGCCCATAATTTGCATCTAATTTTGACCCACGTACAACTCATCCTGCATCCAGACGA
>CAZYTT010000153.1:0-1307 GCA_964650235.1 uncultured Gammaproteobacteria bacterium
TTTCGCATTTGGATCAGTCGATTCAAACTATTTTAGATGAGTTATCTGTGTTGGGACTGGAGGATAACACGGTGGTGGTTTTTACCTCCGACAATGGCGGGCTAAAGAATCTCACCAGCAATAAACCCTGGCGTGGCGGTAAAGGTGATCTGTATGAAGGCGGGCTACGCGTGCCGTTGATCGTGCGCTGGCCAGGGAAAATTGCACCGGGGAGTGTTTGCGATGGGGCGGTGATCAGCACCGATTATTTTCCGACCTTTCTTGAGTTGGCAGGTCTGCCGTTGATGCCGCAGGCACATGTGGATGGTAATAGTCTGTTGCCGCTTTGGGCTGGAGAGGACGTGGCACCTCGGACTTTGTATTGGCATTTTCCACATCGCAATGAGCCGTCGTCTTCAGTGATCGAGGACAATTGGAAAGTGGTGCATAAGATTGTGTCGAATCAATATGAGTTGTTTGATTTGAATGCAGATCCTGGAGAACAAAACGATCTCGCTGGGTCTCATCCTGAGCGCTTGGATCGTCTGACGCAAAAGCTGCGAGCGCACCTGCAGTCGTCGTCTGCACAGCGCATGCGGCCGAACCCTGAGTGGGATGCCAATCGCCCAGCAGGGAAGGTCAAAAATTATGGGATCTTCTATTCTGCGCGGGGGAAGCCTTATCAACCTGTGAAGGAGCCGCGACCGATCTGGTTTGATCTTTACACCGAATCATCAAAGTGATGTACATGCCTGTTTAATAATAAATTATCATGATAAACGAAAAACCCTCATTTAGTAAGCAATCAGTTCATACGCATTTCGTGATTTTAGCCGTGTCATGGTGGATTGGTTTACCTCTTAGTACCGTCGGCGTATTTCTGCCAGAGAAGTTAGAAATACTACTCGGGCTCATCTCGATTCCGGCAATCATCGTGGCGACCGTATTCTGGTGCATCCTGTTGTACCGCCAATGGTTTTTGCTACAAGGGCACGGTGCTCGGGTCACTCCAGGAAAGGCGGTCGGTTTCGGTTTTATCCCATTCTTTTGTTTCTACTGGTGGTTCGTTGCCTACGCTGGACTGGCAACGGACACAAACAACTACCTTAGGAGTGCCGGGATTAATTCCACACGTATGTCATTTGGACTGGCAGTGACCGACTGCATTTTAGGCATTCTGGCATGCACCATAGGGTTGGTCCCAGTGGTCGGCGCCCTAATCGCGCTTCCCATGATGATCATTGGGTTCATTCTTGTTATTCAACAAAGGGACTGCGTGCTGGCTATTATGGAAGAAGGTGAAAGAACGCTCCAACCACCTGCAGGTG
>CAZYTT010000153.1:1407-3202 GCA_964650235.1 uncultured Gammaproteobacteria bacterium
TGCGTGCTGGCTATTATGGAAGAAGGTGAAAGAACGCTCCAACCACCTGCAGGTGGTAACGGCTAGGCCGCACCTCTGCTCCACGGTCGGTAAAACAATGATTCCCGAGGGTTATGTTTACCAAAGTGGTGACAGCAACAACAGCTATCATGGCTTAGCGAATTGCGATCTAATCAGTAGTAAAGTACTATTCAGCTTTAAGCTTCCATGGAAGTAGGCAACCCCGATCTGAACCATCTTCTGTACTCAATAGGCCTCTACGCTGCGCAGGCTCTGAGGAAGCAGGTCGTGGTTTAAAATGAACTTGTTTTTATAGATATGAAAATTCGAAATCTTCTAATGCTTATTTTTATAAGCAGCTTACACTTTCATACGCTATTTAGCTATGGCGAGAACTCTAGTTCGCAAAAAGTTACGCCACTAAAGATATTTATACTCGCGGGACAATCGAACATGGTGGGTTTTGGCGCAATCAATGGCCCTCAAGGAACCATGGAGGCGCTCGTCAAGTCGCAAGCAGGCAAATACGCCCATCTCGTTGGTGATCATGGGCAAGCCATCCCCAGGGACGATGTTTGGATCGTTGATCTATCCACAGAGACAAAGCAAGGATATCTGAGCACAGGGTTTGGAGCGAAATCTCACTATATAGGACCCGAATATGCTTTCGGAATTGAATTGGGGAATTACTTATCCGAGCCTGTCCTCATTATAAAATGCGCATGGGGAGGCAAGTCGCTCTATCATGATTTCCTTCCCCCTGGTGCAAGAAAATCCGAACCTGCACCGAAAGACGGTGATCATGGATTTTACTATTCTGAGATTCTCAGGCATGTGCGAGAGATCACACAAAATCTCAAAAAATATTGTCCTGTTTATAAAGGCACGGACTTTGAAATTATTGGCTTCGGGTGGCATCAGGGGTGGAATGATCGGCTCGAGCAGGACGCTGTCGATATCTATGAATCGAACCTAGTCCACTTGATCGAAGCCATTAGAAAAGATTTAGCGATCCCGGAACTTCCATTTGTCATCGCTAACACCGGTATGAGTGGTTGGCAGGTCCCAGAAAGATATCGAGCAAAAGTAGAGCAACATTTAGATGCACAATTAGCGGTCGGAGACTTTCGGAAATACCCTCAATTTGAGGGAAATGTTGCGACCGTTGAAACCAGGGGTTTTCGTCGAGCTCCTGACGTCTCTCCTGCTCCCAATCAAGAATACCACTGGTACCAGAACTGGGAATCCTATTATTTTATTGGTGAATCGATGGGTACAGCAATGATTCAACTCTTGCCCGCAAATCAGGACAACGCACTTCTGGGGGAATCGAGTTTTTTCGTAGCGTGCAGCTTTAGCAAACGTTCATCGTGCTGGCTGTGCCTCGGGCTGAGATTCTGAACGTTTGCTGAAGCACCCAAAGGGCATGACACTGCACGCTACGAAATTTAACAAGAAACAAGGCACGAGCTACCACGCGTCTTTAGGCGAGCCTTGGCTCGCTGCTCCATCAAGCGATCGTAAACGCTAGTAAATCACATTGTAGGGCTCACCGCGTTGCAGTGCAGCTTTTGTGAGCGAGCGATACAATGGTATACCCCAACTTCATCGGCATCAACAAGCACTCTGCGAGCTTGTGTCATAACACATGGACACTAGAGCACTTCTGGTGCGGAGTCCAATCGACCGGAATTCCATGTTGTCCTTATATTTTCCCTGTCCTTATATTTTCCCTGGTGTTAAATGGTCGATAATTAATGATCATATCATTAATTGTCCTGAATTGGTGCCTACG
>CAZYTT010000154.1:0-3196 GCA_964650235.1 uncultured Gammaproteobacteria bacterium
AGCCGCACGCCCGACATCCCAATCGGCTCCTTTATCCCTTCCTGGTTGTCGATTATAAATTCCTGTGGCAGGATATGCAGGATCTTCTGGTCCGCGGGGATCGCAACGGCACGGGCTGCATCTATAACGCGCTCTACATCACCATTGGTCACCTCCTCATCACGGATCGCTACAATCCCATGAGAGTTGAGACTGCGGATATGACTCCCGGCGATCCCGGCATAGACCGAATGGATCTCACAACCGGCCATCAACTCAGCCTCTTCAACGGCCCGCTGAATGGATTGCACTGTCGATTCGATATTGACGACAACACCCTTTTTCAGCCCTCTGGATGGGTGCGTCCCAATCCCGATGATCTCGACCATCCGACCATCTGTCACCTCACAGACAATGGCGACCACCTTGGAGGTACCAATATCAAGACCGACAATCAGATCCTTTTCATCTTTTCTAGACATTACTCTCAATAACTCCAGTTTTTTTAACCTATCGAGGCCTTCTTTTCCGGCACCGGTTGCCAACGAACGGCAAAACCGTTGGGATAACGCAAATCAATGACGGCCAGCGACCCTGTCCCGCGTTGCTGGAGCGCGGGATAAAATGCCAACAGGCGATTTATACGCCGTTGATCAAAATCATGTCCCATCATTACCTGCAGACCATTACTCAGACTAATCCTCCATGAGCCCCTGGCGTCCATATGCAGCGCAGCAATCGTCATCCCCATCGGCGCAAAGGCCTCCGTGACCCGATAGAGGCGCGTTAACAGGGTCTGCTGACTACCATCAACACCATATAAAGCTGGAAGCTGTTGCGCCCCGACTGGGATGCCAGCATCCGGATAAAAGGCCTCAGCTCGACTATTCAAAAGCCCCCTGTCACCCCAGTGCGCCACCGGCACCTGTTCCTGCAAGGTAATGACCAGCGCATCCGGCCATTCACGCCGAACCGATGCCGCCCTCACCCAGGGCTGTTGTTCCAGTCGATCCTTAATAGCGATCACATCAATATCAAAGAAATGGGTGCCTGAATAAGGTGCCACCAGCGCACCAACAGCCTCCCGTCCAAGCTGTTCAAAACGCCCCTCTACTCGCACCTGCTGCAAGGTCAGACGCTCCATACCCTGGAGCCAGGCGTTCGCCTGCCAGATGACACCCAACCCCGCGGACAGCAGGATCACCGCTGCCAGCCCCCGCCGCCAGGGCGCGAGCCAGACATTTACACGTCGCCATACGGAGGGCTTGTCCTGTTTTGGACTGACCCGACGATTCACCTTCTTCGGTCTCCGTCTCAGACTCATGCCGACGCCTCTGCCACTGACTGCGCTGTCGGCACCCAACTGGTCTCAAGGATTTGCCATACCAGCTGTTCAAATGACAAGCCTGCCGCCTGTGCCGCCATCGGTACCAGACTATGGTCTGTCATACCGGGAACGGTATTGGCCTCTATCAACCAGGAATGCCCGTTATCATCGATAAACACATCAACCCGGCCCCAGCCGCTGCAACCTAATTCGTTAAATGCCCGTAGTGCCAGCGCCTGCAGTACCTGTTCCTGCTCTGCGGATAGACCACATGGGCAGAGATATCGGGTACTATCTGCCCGATATTTTGCATCGAAATCGTAGAAACTATGGGGTGTTTCAACCCTGATTGCTGGCAGGGCCTTATCGGCCACAATCGCAACGGTATATTCCATCCCGCTGACCCACCGTTCTGCCAGCACATGGGTATCGAGTTGACCCGCATCATGCCAGGCCTGCGCCAGATCTTCCGGCTGCTCGACCCTGGACATCCCGATACTCGAGCCTTCTGCCGCTGGTTTCACGATCAGCGGCAAGGTCAACGCCAGGGCATTGTCTATACTGGCCTGACTACCATCCAGCAGGACAAAGTCGGGCGTGGGTAAATCAACTGAACGCCAGATCCGCTTGGACATTACCTTATCCATTGCCAGGGCCGAGGCAGCTACCCCACTGCCGGTATAGGGGACTTCCAGCCACTGCAATAACGACTGCATCACCCCATCTTCGCCACCACGTCCATGAAGGGCAATAAAGGCACGATCAAATCCACCCTGTTGCAACCGGTTAATGACATCACTATCCACATCGATCCCGTGGCCATCAACCCCGGAATGCTGCAAGGCCTTAAGCACGGCCTCGCCACTCTGCAATGAAATATCCCGCTCAGCCGAGCGCCCACCATAGAGCACAACAACGCGACCAAAATCGGCGGCGTCTGTTATCCGTGGACGGGTGCTGGTTACATTAGTGTTCATCACCCATCCCCACTTCAGCAGCGCCGACAATATGGATCTCGGGTATTAACCGGACTCCGGTCTGCTCGGCAACAACAGCCTGGACATGCGAAATCAATTCCTCGATATCTGCGGCCCTGGCCTTGCCCTCATTAATAATAAAATTGGCATGTTTTTCTGATATATGCGCCGCACCTATGGAGCAGCCCTTGAGACCACAGGCCTCGATCAGGCGACCTGCGTGGTCATTCGCCGGGTTACGAAACACTGAACCACCACTGGGCATACCTGTAGGCTGGGCGTCACTACGTTGACTGAGCAATTCTTTAACTCGGACCTGACTAATCACGGCATCGCCAGACTGCAGACCCAGATGGGCAGCAATAAACCATTCCTGGGCCGGACCACTGACATGGCGATAACTTATCTGATACTCACTCGGCAAGCGTTGATGCCGGACACCTTTTCGATCCAGTGTCTCAACGGCCTTGACCAGGGGCCAGGTCTCACCACCAAAGGCACCGGCATTCATCGCTAGCGCCCCACCCATGGTCCCGGGGATGCCGGCCAGAAACTCGGCCCCTACCAGCCCCTCGCGGGCACAGAAACGGGCGACCCTGGGACAACCAACACCGGCCTCAACCCGGATCAGGCCCGATTGCAGACAGTCCATATCATTTAACATGCCACTGGTCGCAATAACCAGGCCACGAATTCCACCATCACGGACCAGCAGATTACTGCCCAGCCCAAACCACGACAACGGCTCACTCTGCGGCCACTGCGCCAGGACGGCGGCAAGATCGTCAACATCAGCAGGACGGTAGTAATAATCCGCCGGACCACCCACCCGCCATGAAGTATGGCGGGCCATTGGCTCCGCGCAGGGCGTCTCCCCCCCCGCAAGACACTCGCACACGAACACACTTGCGCG
>CAZYTT010000155.1:0-3159 GCA_964650235.1 uncultured Gammaproteobacteria bacterium
ACCTATACGGAAGTCACTGAGGGCCGCCGACTTCGAATCTGGAAGGCAGAATCTCTTGTGGGCACAATTGATACCGTATCTCTGGTGCGGGGCTCCATTCTGGCCGTTGATTCTCGGGGGATAGATGTTGCGGCGGGAAACGGGGTATTGCGCCTGCTTGACGTTCAACTGCCAGGTGGCCGCGTAATTGCCGTGCGTGAATTTACCAGCTCACTACCCTGCAAGGTGGGCGATATCCTGGGTCGGCGGTTGACAGACGATGGCCCCGTTCAATGATTAGCAATGGCGAAAAGCAGTGGCAAAATTACGCCCGTTGACCGGAGGGATGAAGGGTAATTTCAGGGCTCAGGCAGTTTTAGTGCTTGATGCGGTGTTATGTGAAGGGCGTTCATTGTCGACTGCCATTCCATCCCCTGATATCTCGATTGACCGTTCCATGATTATGGAGCTAAGTTACGGCACTCTTAGATGGCTGCCCAAACTGGAGGCGCTGGCTCGTTTACTTCTTAAGAAACCACTCCGTAATAAGGACAGAGATATACATTACCTGATCCTGCTGGGGTTATATCAATTAAGTTATATGCGTATTCCTCCTTATGCAGTAGTTGATGAGACAGTAACTGTAGTTAAGGGCTTGGGTAAAGTCTGGGCAGCTGCGCTAATAAATAGTGTATTAAGAAACTTCCAGCGCCAGCGCGATAACCTGGAGTCTTCGGTGGCACAAAAGTTTGAGTTCACATATGCTCATCCTGATTGGTTGGCGCATTTAATTAAACAATCCTGGCCACTTGAGTGGGAGTCTATTCTTGTAGCCAATCAGCAGCGACCACCAATGACGTTGCGTGTAAATTTGACACAATTATCTCGCGATGAATATTTGAGTGAACTTGAGTCAGTGGGTATTGAGGCGAGTGCACATGGCAAGGTTGATAGCGCAATAGTGCTGGCTAAGCCGGTTGATGTGGCTAGGTTGCCTGGTTTTTTTGAAGGGCATGTCTCTGTTCAGGATGCGGCTGCTCAATTAGCCCCTTTATTACTGGATTTACACCCTCGCTTTAGAGTCCTGGACGCCTGTGCGGCACCTGGCGGGAAAACAGGCCATCTGTTTGAAATTGAACCACAACTTGATGTGGTTGCCCTTGATATTGATCAGGTTCGATTGCAACGTGTTGCTGAAAATCTGCAACGCTTAGGACAAAAGGCCCGGTTAATCTGTGGTGATGCTGCTGATGTAGCAAGCTGGTGGGATGGGGAGTTGTTTGATCGCATTTTACTTGATGCGCCATGTTCGGCCACAGGCGTTATTCGTCGGCATCCCGATATCAAGTATTTACGCAAAGCAGAGGATATTAGTGCTCTGGTAGGGCTTCAACAGGAAATATTGTTGGAAATGTGGTCATTGTTGAAGCCAGGGGGGAGGATGGTCTATGCGACATGTTCAATATTTCCCCAGGAAAATAATCAGCAAATGGATAGTTTTCTGTCTCAGACCCAGGAAGGGTTGGAGATAAACCTGGATGTCTTCTGGGGAAGATCTATGTCAGTTGGCAGGCAAATTTTGAATAGCGATAGTCAGGGACATGACCACTCAATGGATGGTTTTTATTACGCTTGTATTGAGAAGAAGGTTTGAAAATATGGTTATGTCTCATAAACCCAATCGTAACCTGATTTTCACCCTGACCTGCTGCATGCTGCTGCTACTGCATGTTAGGCTAGCTTCTGCTGAAGGTGTTGAAGTTAAGCAGGTAAATACCTACCTGAAAGGCGACGTCTATTATCTTGATGCGCAACTTCAATATGTTTTAACTGAAAAGATGCTTGAGGCGTTACATAAAAGTGTATCGTTAACTTTTGTTCTTGAGATTGAGGTTCTGCGACATCGTTCATATATCTGGGATACGCAGGTAGCCGGATTAGAACAGCGCTATCGACTCGATTATTTACCTCTGACTCAGCAATATCAGGTTAGTAATCTGAATAGTGGATCAGTCCATAATCTCCCCTCTCTCGACGTGGCACTGTCTGTGCTGGGGGCCGTGCTTCAATTACCGCTGCTGGATAGAGAGTTGCTGTCGCCAGGTGCTATTTATACAGGGCGGATGCGTGCACAGCTCGATGTTGAAGAGCTGCCAGTGCCATTAAGATTGTTGTCCTATTTTGCAGATGAATGGGGACTTCGTAGTGAGTGGTATTCATGGTCTCTTCAACACTAAGGCGGCTAGGTTCTGGTGTGTTGCCGGTGCTGATACTGTCAGTACTGTTATTAATTTCGCTCTATTTGATGAGTGCAGCGACTCATGACTCAGAGGTATTTGACCGAGTATTTTTTATACTGTTATTTATTAATGTTATAGCCCTGGTGATACTGGTGGTGTTGATAGGATCCAATCTTATTCGACTGGTTCAGCAGTATCGAAAGCGCAGTGCAGGTTCACGTCTTACTGTTCGGCTGGTAGTTATGTTTGTTATATTGGCCTTATTGCCAGTGTCTATTGTCTATTATTTTTCTCTTGGTTTTATTCAGCGCAGTATAGATAGTTGGTTTGATGTGCGGATTGAAAAAACTCTGGATGATACGCTGGAGCTTACTGCTCTGGTTGTCGATGAGCGTAAACGTGAATTGATTCGTCGTAGTGAGCGAATTGCAGAGACATTAATAAATCTATCTGTAGTTGATCTTGCTTCAAGAGTCACTGAGTTACGTCAACGCTATGACTTGAACGATCTGGCGGTGATGGATGGCCATGGTCAATTACTGGCATATAGTAGTGTTGATATTGCCGAAATACTTCCGGAGCAGCCCGATACCCTAGTCATGCAACAGTTACAACAACAGGGTAGTTATATTAGTCGTGACCAATGGGCCGAAGACAAGTCAGTGTTAAAAATACTATTGTCGATACCAAGAAGTGATCTGGAGAAACAATGGATTTTACAGGCTCGATACCCATTATCCGATCGTATAAATGTGTTGACTGATAATATTGAACTGGCATTTGCTGAGTATCGTCAATTGACGTTGTTACGTGAACCTCTCAAGTTTAGTTTCACATTGACTTTATCGCTGGTACTGCTCTTGAGCTGTTTGACCGCTGTATGGGCAGCCTTTTTTTCAGCCAGGCGTCTGGTAGCTGCTATTCGAGCCCTGCCCTGCGC
>CAZYTT010000156.1:0-3129 GCA_964650235.1 uncultured Gammaproteobacteria bacterium
TGCATCTGGAACTTAATAAAACCTTAATACTCATAATATTACACTATGCCCATGAACACGATCAGACAGCTTTCAATTCTCTTACTGCTTACCGCAACTATCAGTGGCTGCGGTGGTGGCACCGAACTCGGCGCCCCTGTTACCGGTGGAGATAAAATCACATTAACAAATGTCATTATCGAAACAGCTGCTGTCGATACGGTCAATAATAATATCCCCATGGTCAGCCCATTCGATAGCCTGAGTGGCAACTTCACCCTGAAATGGGACAGCAATTACAGTAATATCTATGCAACTGTAAAAATTGGCATTGGCGCGATAATGAACTCAACTGCCAACAAGACTATATTTCTAAACGGCCAGTGCTCAACAAGCTTTCAAGCCACCGGGTGTGAAAGGCCAACATCAGGAAACACCTCCACACTACAATGTCGTTACTCAACCACGAATATAATGACATGTGGTAGAAACGTAGCAAACAATAGCACAACCCCACAATATGTCCCTGCTGAGGCAGATATCACTCAACTCGCAGGTAATATTTTAACTCTATTTATCGAGGTCTGTGGTGACCCCGGTAATGGCCAGGGCGGTGCCCAGTGCACCAATATCAGCCGACAAGTCTCGGTTAAGTAATCTACCGCCTTTTTTAACACAATACCATGGACCTGATCCAGCAAGTCATTCTGGCTCTAATTCAGGGTCTTACCGAATTCCTGCCCATCTCAAGCTCAGCCCATTTGATCCTGTTACCCAAACTGGTTGGCTGGGTTGATCAGGGGCTGGTCTTTGATGTAGCTGTACATGTTGGCACGCTCTCCGCTGTTGTCATCTACTTTCGGTCCGAACTAAAACAAATGACTATAGCCTGGACTCAGTCTTTATTGACACGCCAACAGACAGCGGAGAGTCGCCTGGCCTGGGCGGTTTTATTCGGCACTATTCCAGTTGGCCTGTTCGGGCTGGCGTTTAAAGACGCCATCGAACTCTATCTACGTTCCCCGGCCGTCATCGCTATAGCAACCATTGTCTTTGGCCTACTCCTCTGGTGGTCGGACGTTAACGGCAGGCGAGAACGTAATGAGTACAGCCTCAGAATCAGTGACATCCTGTTTATTGGCATAGCCCAGGCCATCGCCCTGATCCCGGGGACCTCACGCTCAGGCATTACCATAACTGCAGGCCTGATGCTGGGCCTAAGTCGCCAGGCTGCTGCCCGCTTTTCTTTCCTGTTGTCGATCCCGGTCATTACCCTAGCTGGCCTGTTAGCAACTAAAGACCTGGTTGGCCAAGACGCTACCATCGCCTATGATGCCCTGCTGACAGGTGCATTTATTTCCGGTGTAACGGCCTACCTGTGCATCCATGTATTCCTCAAACTGCTCGAACGTATAGGTATGTTACCCTTTGTGATCTATCGCCTGCTACTGGGAACAGCCCTGTTAATAATGTTTGGCCTGTCTGTTTAAACATATTAATAAACGCTGTAACTTATTATAAAGCTAGAAATTTCCTGATACGCTCGAGCCCCTGTTCGAGCTTTTCCTGGCTCGTTGTATAAGCAAATCGAAGATACCGCTCAGCCTGGTTTGTGCCAAAATCCCGGCCCGGCGTAATCGCCACCCCGGCATGCTCAAGTAGCTCCTGAGCCATTCTAAAGCTATCATCAGAAAGACCGGAACATCCGGCATAGACATAAAAGGCCCCCTGAGGTTGAGCAGCAATCTCAAAGCCTAATGATGCCAGGCCCGGAATCAACACATCCCGACGCTGTTTGAATATCAGTCGACGCTGATCCAAAAGCGCCAGGGTCTCCGGCTCGAATGCCGCGAGGGCGGCGTATTGAGCGGGTGTTGAGGCCGCCAAGAATATATTCTGTGCAAGTCGATCTACTGGTTCGACATAACCCTCAGGGACGACCAACCAGCCCAGTCGCCACCCGGTCATACCAAAAAATTTGGAAAAACTATTGATCACAAAAATATTGTCACTAAAGGCAAGGGCCGTTGTAGCTTGCTCAGCAGTCGTTTTTTTATCATCGAGATAATTCAGCCCCAGATAGATTTCATCAATCAGGGCATGCCCACCTCTTGCTGCAACAGCCGTCAACATGGCCTGCATGGCAGCAGCCCTGAGCATCGTACCCGTTGGGTTTGACGGGCTAGCCACGAGTGCGGCAACGGTACTTGTTTGCCAGTACTGGTCAATATGGTGCGCCTGCAGCTGAAATGCATCTTGTTCAGATACGGCTATATTGACGGCATCACCTTCGAACATGCGGACAAAATGTCGGTTACAGGGATAACCTGGGGCAGTCATCAGGACCTGCTCACCCGGGTTAATCAACACCCCCAGGGCCAGCAACAGCGCCCCAGATGCCCCCGGAGTAATAATAATCCGCTCGGCCGGCACTTCGACCCCATAGCTATCTGCATAATATTGACTAATTGCCTGCCGTAGCATTGACAGACCCAGAGCAGGAGTATAGTGGGTACGCCCCTGATTCAGGGCCTGAATACCGGCATCTATAATGGGTTGAGGCGTGCTAAAATCCGGCTCACCGACCTCCATATGGATAACTGATCGACCAGCAGCCTCCATCTGGCGAGCACGCGCCAGGATATCCATTACATGAAACGAGGCAATTGCCGACATCCTCGTCGCCAGGTGTTGATTCATCTAATTTGCGGCCTACGATTAAACCGTGAACAGCTGCCTTAACACCGACACATCGATAAATCGAGTATCTGCAGGTATACGGTTAGACCACTGCCCGCCCAGACTGGACATAGCCGCATTCGGTTCGCCAAACTGATCAATAATCAACTCAGCAGCAGCCAGATCATCATTTTCAGTATAGCCATTTATCGTTACCAACGTCGGCAACTGGGCCGCATGTGCTGATCGTAGCCCATTTTGAGAATCCTCCAGGGCAAGACAATCAGCCGCTGTCAGTTGTAACTTGTCCAGCACATAATTATAAACGGCAGGCGAAGGCTTTTTTTCGGGAACTTCATCGGCTGTTGCAATCACCTCAAAACAGTCAAGCGACTCGCCCCCCCGATTGGCCTTCAGCACAGCACTAACGCTCGCACGTGTTGTCGGTGTCGCTATGCGCAGTGTATTCCA
>CAZYTT010000157.1:0-1797 GCA_964650235.1 uncultured Gammaproteobacteria bacterium
AACACTACTCTATATCACACTGTCTTTCTTCCTCGTGACCTTTGGTGGTGGCAGCTCTAACAATTCAATCACCACCCCAACTGCACTTAACAGCATCAGCAGTGCAAGTGGTATCGGTGGTGACCTTGCTTCTGGCGCTAGCGGGAATGGTGAAAGAATATTTGAAATGAAGTGTTAAAAGGGCACCACTACTGTAGTGCCCTTTTTATGTAACAAATTTTATAGAAACTTTTGACCGAAAATAACAATCAATATCGACCACTGAAATCAAATCATCCAAACCAGCAACTGCAGCACCAGCCAGGCATAACCTGCCGCCAGCACATCATCAAGCATGATGCCAAAGCCACCAGAGACCTGTTTATCGGCCAGTCGAATGGGCCAGGGCTTGATGATATCGAACAGGCGAAACAGCACGAAACCAGTGACGATCCATAACCAGCCACTGGGCGCGGCAGCCATCGTCAACAAGTAGCCAACGATCTCGTCCCAGACAATGCCACCATGATCATGCACACCGATATCATGTGCAGTGATATGACACAGGGCTATACCGACCAGCGTCAATACAACAACAATTAATAGATAGGCCAATAACGACAGCGGCTCTAAAAATAGATACAGGGGAATTGCTACCAGGGTTCCAAATGTGCCGGGTGCAAACGGCATGGCACCGGAACCACAACCGAAGGCAAGGAAGTGGACAGGATTGCGCCAGACTGATTTAGGCACGAGATTAGCCTTCATAATAAGTGCTCCTGGCTGTTACTGACTGGCATGGGCTAATACTAGCTCGCACGGTCTATCAGTGTGCCTGAATTCAACCAGCCACCGCCTGTTAACTAACCGTATTAAAATGGTCATAACCCGTCATAAACTGACCCATAACCTGATCCATAATCTGGCCCTGGGCGTCGACACAGCGAACACCTGCCTGATCATCTATCTCACCAATACAGTAATAACTACCCAGGGTATCGAGGACCTCACACTGGTCAGGTGAAACGGTAAAACATAATTGATAATCATCGCCGCCTGTCAACTGTAACCTTAACAGGGTATCGTCAGATATCTCTTTAGCATCTAACAACGCACGTCGACAGACCTCAAAATTTTCGTCCCGGGGCAGATCCCGGATATTAATGACAGCCCCTACCTTGCTCGCAGCACAGATATGACCCAGATCGGCCACCAGGCCATCAGAGATATCAATAGCACTGGTGGCGTAATCACGCAGGTGCAAACCCTCACGCACCTTTGGTTCGGGGCAGTCAAGCGCCCGGTAGAGCACCTCTGCAGCCTCAACAGGCAGTGCTTTCGACTGCTGTCGGCTCCACAGGGCCAGGGCAGCCAGTCCAACCGCGCCCGTCAGATAGACCCTGTCTCCGACACGAGCACCACTGCGTAACAACACCCGGTCAGGGGCGACAAAACCATGCAGTTGAACCGTTACTGACAGCGGTCCACGACAGGTATCACCCCCAACAAGTTGCACATCAAAGCGGGAAAAGAGATCAAACAACCCATCACTAAAGGCGTGCAACCAGTCGCTACTGGATTGGGGCATTGTCAACGATAGCGTAGCCCAGGCCGGCTCGGCACCGCAGGCGGCCATGTCACTAAGATTGACCGCTGCCGCCTTCCAGCCCAGGGCATAAGGCTCGCAATGATGGTCAACGTGGACGCCCTCAACCAGGGTATCTATCGCCACAGCTAACGCCATTCCCTCGGGCGGCTGGAGAATGGCGGCATCGTCACCAACCCCTAACAGGACATCATGTCGATTGGAAAAGCGGG
>CAZYTT010000157.1:1897-3107 GCA_964650235.1 uncultured Gammaproteobacteria bacterium
TCAATAGCCTCGTTGATAACGACGCGATAGGGCACTTCAAGATGATGGATAAATTCACATACACCCAGGCGGAGAATAGCCAGTTCAACCGGATCAATGGCAGTAATACCCCGATCCAGCACCGGCTTTATGGCCTCATCCAGCTCAACAGGATTTCGAACAACCTGTTGCACCAGTTCATTAAAATAGGCCTCATCAATGCGGGTACGGTCTTTATCCGGGACAAAGTAGAGATCGATGGCCTGATCATCAAGCTGATTCATCTGCCATTGATACAATGCTTGTACGGCATATCGACGGGCTAAATTTCGGGCAAGGCTCATTGGCAATATAATCCGTTTTTGTTGGCGCGTGACAACAAATTATTCTTGTAAATAAAAGTTTGAAATGCTATTTAGCGTCGATATTTCGCAGCAGGTTGACCATCTCAATCGCGGTCATGGCGGCATCACTGCCCTTATTACCCGCCTTGGTACCTGCACGTTCAATAGCCTGTTCAATCGAATCAACGGTAAGGACACCGAAACTGACCGGGATATCTGACTGCATAGCGACATCGGCAAGACCACGGGCACAACTCCCCGCCACATAATCAAAATGGGGTGTACCACCACGAATAACCGCCCCAAGGGCAACGATCGCATCGTATTTTCCCGAAGCAGCCAGACGTTTGCAAACCAGTGGTAACTCAAAAGCCCCGGGTACAAAGACAAGCTCAATAGCATCTTTTGCCACACCCTGTCGCTGCAGGGTATCCACCGCACCCGCTATTAATTGTTCAACAATAAAGCTATTGAATCGGGCGGCAACCAGGGCAAAACGCATCTTGCCGGCCTGAAAATCACCCTGTAGGGTCTTGATATCTTTCATAACTCTTTCCTGATAATTACTGCCAGGCACTGGCCTAGTGTTAAGTTGTGCGTATTGTACTGTATATCGTCAGTCGTAGGATAAATATTCACTAATCTCCAGTCCGAAACCGGACAGACCATGTAATTTTCTGGGAGTACCCAGTACCCGCATACGACGTACACCGAGATCCAGAATAATCTGCGCCCCGACGCCATAACCGCGCAGTTGATCACCCACCGTCGGCCGTGGCAATTCTATCCCCCGTTCACGCATCTGCAATTCGGTCATACGGCTTACCAGAGCCTTGTCATCATCACGGGTCCGAATCACTACGATCACGCCCTGCCCCTCCTTGGCA
>CAZYTT010000158.1:0-3101 GCA_964650235.1 uncultured Gammaproteobacteria bacterium
ATTGATGCCACCGAAATACAGGCACAACTGGATGAGGCTGAAGCAAGAGTTGCCCAGAGCCAGGCACAACTGGATGAGGCCGAAGCCGATCTACAGCGTTATAAAACACTCTATACCGAAAAAATGGTCTCAGTCGATCGCTTCCATAAAGCTGAACTTGCTCTCAATCTGGCCAAAGGAGAAATGAAGGCAGCACAGGCCACGCTCGATCGCATCAAAGTCCAGATGCAGTATGTCAGCATTCACTCACCCGTTAGCGGCATAATCGTAGCCAGGCACAAGCAGGCTGGTGATATAGCGACACCTGGTACACCGTTATTAACTATCGAAAATCCTGATAATGTAGTTGTTCGCACCTTCGTTAAAGAAGAAGTTATTCAACACTTAAATTTAGGTGATGATGCTACTGTCAGTATTGACGCAGTTAACCTTAATACTGCCGGCACAATAACCCAGATCGTACCTTCAGCAGAAGCAAATACACATAGCTACTTGGTTAAGATAACTTTAAATAAAAAGGTCCATGCCCGTACCGGGATGTTTACTCGAGTAAATTTCAGCATGGGCCACTCTGATGGCATCGTCATCCCTTCATCCGCCATCATAAACCGCGCGGATTTAAATGGCGTCTATATTGTCGACAAAACCAATATTGCCCACTATCGGCTGATCAGGATTGGCCGTCGATTTAATACCGAGACGGAAATACTCTCTGGCATCCAGCCAGGAGACCGAGTCATTATAGACAACCCAGGAATAGTCCGTACCGGTGACACAATCCAGCCCATTCAAAGCCCAACCTCATGAGTAACGAAAAATTAAATATTGCCGGCAAACTTGGCCAGATCGCCATGGGTAGCTATATCACCCCCATCGCAAGTATGTTAATTTTTTTGGTAGGTTTTCTGGCCCTAATGATCACACCACGCGAAGAAAACCCACAAATAAATGTAACTGCAGCTAATGTTATCGTTGGAATGCCTGGCGCCACCCCCGAGCAGGTGCTTAACCAGGTTGTACGACCTCTGGAAATGGTATTGAGTGAAATACCCGGTATCGACCACACCTATGGAATGGCAAACCAGTCCCTAGGAGTGGTTACTGTTCAATTTGTGGTAGGCGAGGACAGGGAAGAAAGTCTGATTAAAGTCTATGACCGCGTCATGCACAATATGGATCGAGTGCCTTTTGGCGCACTACAACCACTCATTAAACCAATTGATGTCGATGATGTCCCAATTGTAGCCATTACGTTTTCTAGTGCTGATCCAGACACAAGCTTTGATGACGTATATTTAAAACAACTGGCTCAAAGGGTTCAGGAGCAACTCAGCCCGTTGCCTGGCGTATCAGTAACCAGAATTATAGGCGGAAGAGACCGTGTTGTTACCGTTAATATTGACCCTGGCAAATTATCAAGCCGAGGCATTTCACTTGATCAGCTCCATCAAGTTCTAAAAACAGCCAACATAGATCTACCCGTTGGCTACGCAGTGAATAATAACCAGGTAAAAGCCATCACCTTGAATGGCGCGCTCATTACTGCCAGTGATGTCGGAAATATTGTTATCAGCGTAAAAGATGGTCGGCTCGTCTATCTCCATGATGTAGCCACAATCAAGGACGGTGGTGGCGACGTGGAACAGACACATCGCATCGGTTTTGGACCAGCCACACAATCAGGCAACATTACAAATAACACGTTTAATGAGCCAGAACGGATTGCTGTAACACTAACCCTGAGTAAAAAAAGAGGCACAAATGCTGTAGCCATTGCCCAGCAGATTCGTGAAAAATTGAACACACTGAAAGGAGACTTTATCCCTGACAATATTGATGTCTCCATCACCCGAGACTCAGGTCAGCGCGCCGATGATGCGGTAAATTATCTAATAGAGCATCTTGGCATAGCCATCGTATCTGTCATTATCATTCTACTCCTCTTCTTGGGGTGGCGCGAAGCGACTATTGTAACGATGAATATCCCCCTGATACTTTTTATCGTACTGGCCATTGGCCTCATCGCCGAACAAACAATTAACAGGATTACGTTATTTTCATTGATACTGGCACTCGGCCTGTTAGTCGATGATGCAATTGTTGTTGTAGAAAATATACATAGACACCTGGAAAAGGGAGTTACGTCCGTTGGTGACAAGGCACGAGTCATCATCCAGGCCACGAATGAAACTGGCCGTCCTACTATCATTGCAACTATTGCTGTCATCCTCGCATTCCTGCCAATGGCATTCGTCACTGGCATGATGGGGCCCTATATGGCTCCAATCCCGTTTAATACCCCCATAGCAATGCTGGCATCGTTAGTCATTGCCTATCTGCTTACACCCTGGATCGCGCAACGCTGGCTGCCCTGTCACATTGATACTACAACAATGGAGGAACGGGGAGAAGAAAACAAAGACTGGCTCCATCGCCTATATACACGCACAGCAACACCGCTCATCGAGAACAAGCGTATCAGTCTGATATTTTGGGCAATTATTATTCTCATGTTTATAGCTGTAATATGGCAACCAGCTTGGCAATTTTTTCGCCCTTCAGGAATAAATGGCCCAGCCACACCGGGCACAGTAGAACTTAAAATGTTACCCAAGGGTAACAAAGAGACCTTTAATATCACCGTAGATATGCCTGAAGGCAGCACTTTGGAAACAACAGATGCCGTTATAAGAGATATTGGTGATGTACTTCGCACGTATCCCTGGGTTACAAATTATGAAACATTCACTGGCATGGCTGGGCCTGTAGATTTCAATGGGCTGCTACGGGGCACAAGTGCTAAAAGTGGTTCTCATTTGGGCGAGATACGCGTCAACTTGGCCAGCAAGCATGACCGTTCAATTAAATCAGAACAAATCGTGCTCGAAATTAGAAAGCACCTGAAACAAGTCTACGTTAATTGGCCCACAGCCAATATTAAACTGGTTGAAGACCCACCCGGGCCACCAGTACGAGCAACTTTGCTAGCAGAGCTTTATAGTTCTGACTATCAACAAGCGCGTCAGATCGCCAGGCAGATACGTAAAAAATTTATTAATACCTGGGATATCGTAGACAGTGACGACAGTGTTGGCGCTGAT
>CAZYTT010000159.1:0-3027 GCA_964650235.1 uncultured Gammaproteobacteria bacterium
AACAAATTACATTACCAAGACCCATGGACGTTACTAAACCAGCATTAACACTATATCCCGGGAAGAGACAGGGATTTCCTGCCTCTACCGGGTTCCTATTAATATCAGTAATCACACAGACCAATACCTGAAGCCACCCTCAGGTTTACCGATAAACGGGGAAACTAAAGCTTTCGATCAGTCAACCCAATATCTTAGCCGGGTACTCTCATCAAAAAATCGGGCAACCGTATTTATAACACCAACCGAGTAATAATATGAATTCCTTAATACCTGCTGACAGGGTTCCGATTCCGAATTCACACAGAGCTGCTGAATCAACCGCACCAACACATGGAGCTGAAAGGGGATAAGCTGGATATTAGGGATGCTCTTACATGGACACCGCCCGTATGCCAAGTGAAATTTGAGAAAAAGAATCGATTGCAGTCTTACATCCGGCCTGTTGATGGAGTCTGTTCCCCTGGCCTCTATGGTATGCGCCGACGGGGCCCTATCTGATTAGCGAGGTTTGATCCTCAAGAGCTACCCTAGTACAACGATCTGCAGCAGCAATACCTATATATTGACCGCACCGCAGGGCGGCCTCCTGAAACATAAGATCAACACCACGGCAAGCAAAGACATCACCACGTAGAAAGGTCCTTATTAACATTGTAATTTGACGAGTCTCTACCACTGGCGAATCAGCAACCTATCCCTGACAATCCTGGGTAACTGGCCGAGTCCCCCAGGCTGACTCGTTAACGTCTCCCCTTCTTCATAAGCACTTAGACATGCTGAGACTTGATTAAATACAGCTATAGAGTCCCGCTCAGGTAACGTGCTACATGCCACCATAAAAATAAATTACACACGAGACTTCGCCTTCGTCTAATTGACTTGATAAATCAATGGCAATCCGTCAATTGCTGCAGATAATAGATGCCATGCAAGCTAAATGCTGAAATTTTTATTTCCAGCCACCAATACCATGTTTGATTTTTCTGACGACAGCGTCAAGGTCTGCTGTCGCATAGGGTTTTGCCACGTCCTTACCCCAGACCGGCGCCGGCCAAGCAGGATCATCACAATATCGTACAACATGATGTATGTGGAGCTGGGGTACTAAATTGCCTAGTGCAGCAATATTTAATTTATCGCCGTCAAACAACCCCATCAATGCCTCTCCCAAGCGAGCTGACTCTTTAGATAATAACTGCCGATCACTGCCTGACAGCTGAAATATCTCGGTCACTCCATCGCGATCAGGTACCAGTATGCACCAAGGATAATTGGCATCATTCATTAGTAGTACATGACAGAGATCAAATCGCCCCAGCTGAATACAATCATGGGCAAGCTGGGGGTGGATATCAGCCATAGCATTCTCATTTTGGGTTATCGTATAAAATATAATGAATTGTTCAGAACAAAGCTACGCCGCCCCAGCCCAACCTGTCAATAATTTCGGTAAAACTAGGCTCAAGTCCGGCTGTTATCGTTATTGAATGACCCGTTATGGGTGATTTTAACGTCATCCCAGTTGCAGTCAGTAACAGGCGATGACAATTCAGTCGCTCCCGAAAGAACTGATTATGGCGACCATCACCGTGGCTGGTATCACCGATGACAGGATGAAAAATGTGTTTCATATGCCGTCGAATTTGATGCTTACGCCCTGTCCTGGGAGAAACTGACACTAATGAATAGCGGGTTGTCGCATAATGTCCAACGGGGTGTGGTAATTCAACGATGGCCAGACGTTTATAATGAGTTACCGCTGACTGAGCTGCCTTACATGGATCCACCAAGGCATCAGTCATCCTGTCAAGTTGCTCTTTTAATGGATAGTCAATGACATCGGCTAGCGGTGTATATCCCCGAACAACAGCCAGATAGGTTTTTTCTACCCTGCCAGAACTAAATATCGGCATCATCAACCGGGCACTATCCTGATCGAGTGCAAATAATAAAATGCCTGATGTAGGCTTATCCAGCCGGTGCAATGGGTAGACATGCTGACCGATCTGATCACGGACCATCTGTAGCGCAAAACGTGTCTCGTGGCGATCAATAGGACTGCGATGGACCAGTAGCCCGGCCGGCTTATTAACGGCGATTAGCTGATCATCGCGATAAAGGATTTCCATTTTTTCACCTATTGAAATTAGTCGTTCTATTGTGACACGGCAAACCCTGACATCCCAAGCTAGATAGATCGAACGCTAACAATAAAATATCAACAGGAATTTTTAGTCAAAATTGATTAACATAGTCGCCAATTATAACTAAGAACATAATAATGATATTAGACGAATTCATTCCCGGACAACGCTGGATTAGTACCAGTGAGCTGCAATTAGGCCTCGGCACTATACTTGGTGTAGAGCACCGTACAATTACTATCCTGTTTTTATCAACCGGTGAGACCCGTATTTATGCCAAGGAAAGTGCCCCGCTGTCACGCGTTCGCTTCGTCCAGGGTGATCGGATCCGCACCCATGCTGGCTGGACGTTACACGTCCATAGCGTCAGTGAATGCGACGGGTTACTAAGTTACCACGGTATACGCGAAGATGATGAAACCAGTGAACAGACCGTTACTGAGGGACAACTGGATAATTTCATCCAGCTCAATGGCCCAGCCGATCGACTCTTTACCAACCAGGTCGATCCTAATAAGTGGTTTGAAATGCGCTACCAGACCCTGCAACATAATAACCGGGTCAAACAATCACACATCTATGGTCTGTGTGGTTCACGCACCAGTTTGATTGCACATCAACTCTATATCGCCGCCGAGGTTGCCAATCGCTATGCCCCGCGGGTCTTACTGGCGGATGAAGTGGGCCTCGGCAAGACTATAGAGGCCGGCATGATCCTGCATCAACAACTACTAACTGAACGGGCTCAACGGGTCCTGATTGTCGTACCAGAGACGCTGGCACATCAGTGGCTAGTGGAGATGCTGCGGCGCTTCAATCTTGCCTTCAGCCTGTTTGATAATGATCGCTGGCTCTCCCTGACAGAAGGAGACCTCAATGA
>CAZYTT010000160.1:0-2985 GCA_964650235.1 uncultured Gammaproteobacteria bacterium
CTGTCAAGCGTTTAGTCTGAGTGTTGTAACGACTACAATGATAAGAATCAATCAATAACAAATCTTGACCAACATCATGTATTGCCGAGTGAGCAAATTTAAAGGCTGATAGCCTGCAACCCAGGGCACGTAAGACTGAGTTATGGGCAATGGTACCCAATGCCATAACAACTGTACCAGGCTTTAATGCCTTAAGCTCAGCGGCTAAAAACGCATTGCAGGTCTGGATTTCATCAATCAGCGGCTTATTTTGTGGCGGCAGGCATTTAACAGCATTGCTAATTCGGCAGCCCATTAATTGCAGTCCATCATCAGCACTAACAGAGGTCGGCGCCGTTGCATAGCCGTATTTAAATAAGGTCTCATACAATAAAATTCCGGCATAGTCACCAGTAAATGGGCGGCCTGTTGCATTTGCGCCATGCATCCCGGGGGCAAGACCAACAATGAATAACCGCGGTGTGGAATCACCAAACGCGGGAACAGGTCGAGCATAATAATCTGGGTGAGCATGTTTCACTCCATCAAGAAACGCTGCCAGTCTGGGACAACGCCTGCAGTTAATGTCAAATGTCTGATTCATAATTGATGATTTCCAGCTTATTTTTTTATCTGTATGAATAACTATTGAAACTCTCTCGTCACATCAGAGACATCTTCGAGTTGTGATATCTTTATCAGCACCCGGTTCAATCTTTCAAGATCATTAATTTCTATTGTCAGGCGCATTCGGGCCAGATTACCTTCATGTTCAGACAGCGTATTAGCAGCAACCAGGTTAATTTTTTCGTTAGCTAGAATATTAGCAATATCACGTAACAGGCCCTGTCGATCAAACGCTGTGATAACAACGACCGCCTGATAATCATCAACAGGAGAATCTTCGCCCCAACTTACATCCATCACTCGCTCAGGACAACGGGTACCATAATGGGTAATATTGGGACAGTCATGGCGGTGGATACTGACACCCTGACCACGGGTAATATAGCCCTTTATCTTATCGCCCGGGACTGGATTACAACATCGTGCCATATTGGTCAATAAATCCCCAACACCCTGAACATAGACCCCACTTTTCTGCGACGGTTTTTTCTTTGGCTGCTGGGACTCCACCAGGGTCTCCAACGTCACCTCTTTGGCTGGCTCTGTCATTCCCTGAATAATATTTAAATAACGATTACTCTTTAATTCGTTATGGGCAATTGCAGCAAAAAATTCTTCATTGGTTTTATAACCAAGCTCATCTGCCAGCTCTTCATAATTTATATTACTGTAACCTACCCTGCGCAAATCGCGCTCCAGAATCTGACGACCAGCAGTAACGTTATCTTCAAAATCAAGCTGTCGAAACCAGTACTGGACCTTGGAACGTGCCCTGGATGTATTTAGATAGCCCAGATGAACATTTAGCCAGTCACGACTCGGCGTGCCATTTTTAACGGTGAGGATTTCGACCTGCTGACCAGTCTTTAGCTGATAGGTCAATGGCACCATTTTGCCATTGACCTTGGCCCCCTTGCACCGATGTCCCACATCCGTATGGATGTGATAGGCAAAATCGAGCGGCGTTGCACCACTGGCCAGATCCACAACATTACCTTTTGGCGTAAAGACATAGATCCTGTCTTCAAAGACATCGCGTTTAACCTGATCAACAAAATCACTGGCATCTGCTATATCATCTTTCCATTCAAGCAGTTGTCGTAACCAGCTTATCTTTTCATCGAATCGCTTATTACCTTCACTACCTTCCTTGTAACGCCAGTGAGCTGCCACACCCAATTCATTATGATTATGCATTTCATTGGTACGTATCTGTACCTCTACGACCTTCCCTTCAGGTCCAATAATCGCGGTATGAATCGATCGGTAATTATTTTCCTTTGGAGTGGCAATGTAATCATCAAACTCTCCAGGAATATATTGCCAGAGTGAATGCACAATACCTAAGGCGGTATAACACTCACTGATCTCATTTACTAGTATTCGCACCCCTCGCACATCATAAAGTTGATGATAATCTATTCGTTTCTGTTCCATTTTACGACAGATACTGTAGATATGCTTGGGCCGACCAGTAATGGAAGCCTTTAATTGGTCTCTGGCTAATGCCTTCTCTAACGCAGCAATGAAACGCTTAATATAATCTTCTCTATCAATACGTCGCTCATCAAGCATGCTAGCTATATTCTTATAGAGATCAGGGTCCAGATAACGCAACGAAAGGTCTTCCAGCTCCCACTTTATCTGCCATATGCCCAGGCGATTAGCCAGGGGTGCATAGATATCCAGTGTTTCTTGGGCAATTCTTTGCTGTTTTTCAGCCGTATGGGCCGACAGGGTCCGCATATTGTGAGTACGATCGGCCAGTTTTATCAGCACCACACGTATGTCTTCAGCCATCGCCAGAAGCATTTTACGTAAACTCTCCGACTGAGATCGCTCTTTTTTACTGTTGTCTACCGTACCATTAAATGCCTGAATTAACTGCATCTTAGTAACACCATCGACAAGATTTGCGATGTTATCGCCAAACTGGACTCTTAGTTGCTCGGTGGTTACGTCGGTATCTTCAGCAACATCATGCAGCAGGGCCGCCGCTATAGTCTCATGATCAAGCCGAAGATCAGCAAGTATATCGGCAACAGCCAATACATGATGTAAATAGGGTTCACCTGATAATCTGAGTTGTCCGGCATGTGCCTTTTCAGCTAGCTCACAGGCTGAACGGATAACGGCCATTTCATCAGGACTCCGCCCAGTGCTAATATTTTCTAACCAGACATTACAATCCAGATCCATCAAATGGATATCAGTTTGTTGATTGCGTGTAACCATAATGGAGTTATTATACCTGCCAGATTTATTTCTAGATCAATTAGCAGTTATTATACACGTAGCCCATAATGACATGGACAAAGAGAGACGAAGTCTTAATGAAAGTTCAGGATATTTTTACAAGGTAGGGGAAATATATCAGTG
>CAZYTT010000161.1:0-2983 GCA_964650235.1 uncultured Gammaproteobacteria bacterium
TCATCATGATCATCATCTTTTCCCTTCATGGAGAAATGGTCCGTTCCGGTCGACAGGCCAAAGCTGACAGCGACATCAGCTCCAGTTTCGAACTGGCTGCCATCAAGGCCATCCAGAACAATTTTGTGGCGAGAGACCTCGATTACACCTTTTTTGAAATCAATCTCGGCCTTTAAATTCTTTGCTTTGAATTTGTACTCACCATGATCGTCATGCTTGGATTTAAAGCTGGAGAATGGGACATCAATAAGATTGATCCCCTTGAGGTTCACAATGATCTGATCGCTGCCCTCAATTACTCCTGCGAAGTCGAGGCAGGCCTTAACCTTAACTTTGCCCTTCGCCTTGCCCGCCTTGCCGAAATCTACTTTCGCTTCATACACATCGATGTTGAGTTCCGATGAAACACCGACCGTCACGCTGCCCGATACGCTGTGCAGGCCGTCAAAAACCGTGACAGTTGCGATATAGGTGCCCGGTGCGGAGTAGGTATGGGTTGGATTGGCATCTATGGATGGCGCAGATCCATCGCCGAAGTTCCATTCGTAGGAAAGAACATCATTTTCCGGGTCACTGGCATTCGCGGTGAATGCGACCCCAAGGTTGGCAGGCATGGCCGTGGGAGTTACAGATGGAGGCATGTTGGGTGCAGTGACGCTGATCACCACAGAAGCCTGATCTATGTTGTTGTAGTCATCTGTAACCGTCACGACCGCAGTATAAATGCCGGGATCGGCGTATGCGTGACTCGGCAGACTGTCGCTGCTGGTGTTATTAACTCCGCTGGCCGGGTCGCCAAAGTCCCATGCATAGGTCAGAAGTCCCATCTCTGGGTCGCTACTTCCTGTTGCGTTGAAATTAACAAAAAGTGTCGCGTCGCCTGTCAGGGTGTCGGCCGAGGCTGCGGCCACTGGTGGCTGATTGTAGGCTGCGCTGATTATTATCGTGTCCCCAAGACTGTTTTGATTGCCGTCATTAACGATAAGAGTGACATCGTAATCGCCCGGGACATCCGGGGTAAGTGTTGAGATGGCACTTGTTGGGGCACTTAGAAGTACCGTACTTCCTTCGGGCGCTGAATCAATTGTCCAGAGATAGGTAATGGGATCATTTTCGGGGTCTGAAGAGTTGGAACCATCAAGGGTGGCGGTTTCACCAATAAAAAGACTTTGCCCAAGACCGGCATCTGCTGCCGGAGCCTGATTGGGCGGGGCGGTAAAACAGCTGAGCTGTAATGTTGCATCGTTGTCCGACAGGGTCGCAGGCAAGATTTCACATGGCTCGAACAGATCGAAAGGGAGCCACGTCGAATACTGTGTTTCTAGATGCACAGAGTAACTAATTCCGGGGATAAGGGAGGCCGTAACTGGACCGACATTATTTGATGACCACTGTCCCGGTTGACCTCCCCAGTTTTGAATTTGCCAAATACCGGTATAGGTACCAGGGTCGATGGCGACAGGTAGCGTATTGAAGGTGAGGGAATTGGGACCAGAGGTTGCGGAAACACCATTGAGTACTGCAGGGGTCCCGTCTGGCCCTAGTGTCCAGGAGAACCCTGTACGAGATAATTCAATATCGTGTGTTAGCCCAACAATCAGGTCGAATGTTTTTGGCCCCCAAATACGAGTATCAACTGATTTGAGCCACCAGGAGCCGAGGTATTCGCCGGGATCTATGGTGACGGGTGCAGTGAGGAAATGCAAAATGTTGCCGATGCCTTCCATTGATTCAGGTCGCTCAATGTTGGTGATTGAACCATTGGCGTCAACTGCAAATTTGGGGTAGTTGGAGCCCATGATTCGCAGGTTGTAATCGACGGCCGGGACAACCACATAGTCGAGTAACCCGCGTTGCCAGGACCAGGGTTGCCCACCCAAATACCAATCGCCCAGGTAGGCGCCTGGATCAATCGTGATAACTTTATTGTGCAGAGTCAGTACGTTCTGACCACCTATTGAAGAGTCCGGGTTGAGAGAAGTTACACTCCCATCTACCGCGACTTCAAAAAGTTGGGTGTTGTTGCCGACGCTATACGCGTATCGTATACCAACGGGCAAATTGAAGGTTTGCGCTCCATAAAAGGTTCCACCACTATTGATGTGTGAAGCGGCACTCCACATGCGCATAACGCCAAGATACTGATTGGGATCGATTGTTATAGGTGTTGTTGTGAATGAAATTGTATTGCCGGTGATAGTGGCCGCATCTTCCGAGCCAGCTTCCAGGCTGAGTGTGCCGTCAGCAGCAACATAAAAACTTTTTTGGTTGCCCCCATAGCCACCCCACTGAAAGATAATGTTATAGCGACCGCCGACCCCTGGAACAACATCCACGGTCTGGTTTCCGTTGAGCCAGTCCTTGCCCCCTCCGGCCACATCCCAGCTACCTTCGTAACCATCGACATCAATGGACACAGGAACGGTATTGAAGGTAAGTATCCCCTGGCCACCTTGGGCTGCCCCCGGAGTGAGCACTGTGACAAAACCTGTTTCGCTCACCTCAATCTGGAAACTGGCTTCCCACGAAGGCTTGATGGCATGTTGGCCGGCAGGAAGGTCAATGGTCGCTGGTCCGTAATGAAGGGTTGTGGGCGACATTGAGTACCATCCGTCGATGTAGGCCCCCGGATTCACGTTGACCGATACCGCCCACGCTGCCGATGCCGACATAAGTAGCGCCAACATCAAGAAAAAACCTGTTACCGTTTTCCGAATCATGGTTTTACCCTCCTGTTTCAGATGTCTACGATTAAATGACAGTGACCGGTTGCATACTGCGGCTTAAGTAAAATTCAACAGAGTTGCAAAACAAAAAAAACCATCCGCGTTGCCACGGATGGTTTTCGGCATATGGATGCCTCTCCCCGCCCCCCGACAGATTCTTGATTGCGGTCAGGCTAGCATTGATTGCAAAAAAAAGACAACGTTCTATTTATTTGTTTTTAATATTTATGTGCCTTAAATAGAAAATGCCTGAGGGG
>CAZYTT010000162.1:0-2907 GCA_964650235.1 uncultured Gammaproteobacteria bacterium
CTGTTGGCCCTGTCCATTGCAATTGATAATCGCCCTGTGGCCAGAAATGCCCCCGCCGCCCAAGGGTGAGCTGACTAACTACAACGGTCCAGCCTGGATCCTGGCGACGCCAGCTAAAACGACCCGAGAGCGAATCGAGCAACTCCTGCTCAGGGGCTGGATGAATTGCCGAGGGCAATGTGGACAGGTGCAACCCAAAGATAGATAGCTCTCCATCCATCTGTTGTAACTGAGATGACTGCCACTCACTCCATATACGCACCTCGGCCACACCATCATCAACCCGGAGCCCCGCAAGGGGTAACCAGTTCAACAATGAAGAGGTTTGCAGACCGGCACCATTAATATAAGTCTTACCACCCCACCCGCCAGCAATAAAAATATCACCGCGCAAATCTGCCGCAAAAGAAAACCGGCGCCCAACGTTATTTGGCAAAGAAGCTGAACCATCAAATTGATGACGATCACCATCATTTCGTAATTCAAGATTTACATTAACAAACTGCAGGTCCTGCCGTGACATCAGCTCATCAGACCAGTAAATCGTACTATGCTCCAGGGCCAGCCGATCCTGGGAAAACAACCAGTCCAGCATAGTCACGCCGGCATCCTTATCGACACCACCATTATCATTGGCGCCAGTCATCCCGGCAACATTGACACTACCGTCGCGATGCCTGATTAATGACAGCTCTATCTCAGAGATAGTCAGATTTCCAAAACGAAGTTCAGCATTAAGTAGTGTAGCAAGGACATCAATGGCAATACGGGCCTGCTTAACAGTCACCCTAACACCACCACTAACAGGATCGAGAAAAGATAATTCTTCAAGATTAAAGCGGGGGCCAAGCCCCTGCCATTCGGCACTAAATGATTTTATGGTGACCGGTTGACCTAACTCATCACTGAGCCAGGTCTGCAGCGGTGACGTATAGTGATGGGCAAAGGGAAGCAGGACTCGCGCTAACGTAAGCAAAACCGCAGCAGTAATAGTCACTACCGCGATCAACATCAACAGCTTGCCTATAAGATAACGAATCACTTACCTGGTCTAGGTATGCAACGTAAAACAACGGGCAAAATCAGCGGCCATGGCCTAGAGCATAACCACATCATACGTCTCCTGATTATAACTTATCTCTACCTGCAATTTGATGGGTTTCTCGATAAATAATTCGAGTTCGGCCAGGCTCTCTGATTCGTCATCCAGCAGGGTTGCAACCACATCCTGGGAGGCCAACACAAGAAATGACTCGGCCTCAAACAGACGGGATTCACGGATAATCTCGCGAAAGATCTCATAGCAGGTGGTTTGATAAGTCTTCACTGACCCCCTGCCACTACATACTGGACAGGACTCGCACAGGATATGTTCCAGACTCTCGCGCGTTCGTTCACGCGTCATCTCTACCAGCCCCAGCGACGATACTTCACAGATGTGATGCCGAGCCCGATCTCCAGACATACCCTTTTCTAGTGCGCGCAACACCTGGCGCTTATGTTCATTCTCAATCATATCAATAAAATCAATAATAATAATGCCACCCAGATTACGCAGCCTCAGCTGACGAGCGATGGCCTGTGAGGCCTCAAGGTTGGTCTTAAAGATAGTCTCTTCCAGATTACGATGGCCAACAAAAGCGCCAGTATTGACATCGATAGTCGTCATCGATTCGGTTTGATCAATATTTAAATGCCCTCCCGACTTCAACTGCACCTTGCTCTCCAGCGCCTTCTGAATCTCATCGTCGATGGAATAAAGATCAAAGATAGGACGTTCACCGGGATAGTGCTCAATTCGCTCAACCAGGCCAGGGATAAACTTCTCGGCAAAATCGCACAGCCGCTGCCAAGCCCCCCTCGAATCAACACGGATTCGATCAATCGCTGACAGCGGCAAGTCTCGTAACATCCGAATATCGAGTGGCATTGCGTTATAGACCAGCTTACCAGTTGAGGCCTGGGGAATTCGCTGTTCGATCTGCTGCCATAACTTATGCAAAAAGGAGATATCATCACGTAATTCATCTGCGCCGGCACCATCAGCCGCCGTCCGCAGGATATAGCCACCACCATTGACCAGCTCAGCAACAATATCGCGCAGTCGTTGGCGTTCAGCCTCATCTTCAATTTTTTGCGAGATGCCCAAGTTATCCATTGCAGGCATATAGACCAAATAGCGTGAGGGTATGCTCAACTGGGTGGTCAAGCGCGCGCCCTTAGTCCCGAGCGGGTCCTTAATGACCTGCACCAGCACCTCCTGCCCTTCATGGACCAGTTGACTAATATCTACGGGTTGGCGTTTGGTGGAATCAGGCTCAGCTAGCATAGGCGCATCATCTGCTGTCATTATTTCTGCCGCATGGAGGAATGCCGTACGTTCAAGCCCAATATCGACAAAGGCTGCCTGAATACCCGGTAAGACGCGGCTGACTCGCCCTTTGTAGATATTACCTACCAGCCCGAGTCGACTGGCGCGCTCAATATGAATTTCCTGTAACAAACCATTTTCAACGATCGCCACACGCGTCTCTCGCGGTGTCACATTGATTAAAATTTCATCACGCATAACTTTAAAATTACCTTTTTTATGTCCTGCTCCGTGGTCAGTGCAAACGCGGGCGCCTCAAATTTAACCCAGGCACTCAAGTCTGCCTGGTCACCATTAATAACAGCACGGCATCAACCAGGCCTCCATTAACAAATTCATAATGTAGTTAGCCCTCTTTACTTCAACCTGAAGTAGTCGAATACCAGCCTATATCGTCCACTACTATCAATCTAACAGTTTAATACCCGTGGACTCTAATAATTGCGCCGTCTCAAACAGGGGCAAACCCATAACCCCAGAGTAACTACCTTTTATACTCGTTATAAACTGTGCAGCCTGACCCTGTATCGCATAGC
>CAZYTT010000163.1:0-2907 GCA_964650235.1 uncultured Gammaproteobacteria bacterium
ACAATAAATTCATGGGGTGCCGGAAACTGGCATCCCATGAACCGGATTATAAGTTAAGACACTCAACGGCCACTAATGGCTCCCCCTATTGCAGAATAAAGTAATTAATAAAATCACAATCACACCGCCAAGAGCTCTCTAATCACTAACCTCAACCATGAAATAATGACTGCGATTTAAATCAATTTGCCAAAGCTATTGTCAATATCAGCCAACTCGATTATATTAATGAGAATGATTCTCATTTGCATGTAGACATGGATTAAATATATGAAATTAGTACTTTTGCGCACGTTGACCCCGCTACTTGCCGGGTTCCTGCTATGCCTCTCACTGTCAGTCTCGGCGGCCAATGGACAAAAACCAGACCAGGTATTCCAGTCAATCATCCATAACCTAGACTACATCTCCGTTGATTACCCAGGAATTGTCCACAATGGCTTAATTGAAGACGAGGATGAATACAATGAACAAATTGAGATCGCCACTCACACGATCCAGTTGCTACACGCACTTCCAGATGCCCCACAGAAAGCCGCGCTAACAGAACGTGGCGAAAAACTTCTAAATGGAATAAGAAATATTGCCACCTCGGCATCTATTGTCCATTTATGCCAGGATACTATAGCAACCCTAACGACTACCTATGATGTCAAGAATAAGCCCAGTCTGTTACCCTCTATCGCCGAGGGTCAACAATTATTCAAGGAAAATTGCGTCTCCTGCCATGGCGAACAGGGCCAGGGCGATGGCCCACGGGCAGCAAAATTATCCCCCAGGCCGGCAAACTTCCATGATCGCGAAAGACAACAGTTTCGCAATATCTTTGCCCTGTATAATGTCATCAGTCTTGGCGCGAATGGCACCTCAATGCCCGCATTTACGCAACTAAAATCAGAGCAGCGCTGGTCACTGGCATTCTATGTCAGCAATTTTTTCGCCACCGACAATGATTTAGAACTCGGTGAACGCCTGTGGAATGATCATGCCTTTCAAAAGGAGCTGGGCACTATCCAACAGGTAACTCAGGCAAAACCTGCCGAGATTCTTAATCAGTTCGGCGAAAACGCATTAGCCGTCTTATCCTATCTGCGCTCCAAGCCTCAGGAATTAAGCGAGTCTACGCCGGATCCATTAGCCATTAGCCGTGTTGCACTCAACAACAGCCTTAATGCATTCAGACTAAATGACCCTGAACAGGCCTATAATTTCGCCCTGACCGCCTATGTCAATGGTTTCGAAAAAGTAGAAGCCAGACTCAGAGTTATAAATGCAGGTCTACGCACGAAAATTGAACGAAAAATGCTGGAATATCGCACAACCATCAGAAATAATCCCGGCCTAATACAGATAGAGACCGATCACCTTCATTTGCTGGAAATGCTGGATGAAGCCGATGCCGCATTATCAGCACCCATTGCGTCACCTTGGGTCAATTTTTTCAGTTCAATGGTCATTCTATTACGCGAGGGCTTGGAGGCTATCCTGGTACTTGCTGCCATCATGACCGTATTGGTTAAGGCCGGACGTCGTGATGCCATTCAGTTTATACACATGGGCTGGATCAGCGCATTAATTCTAGGCCTAGCGACATGGTATATTGCAGATCACTTCATTCAAATTAGCGGCGCTCAGCGTGAACTAACCGAAGGTATTACAGCCCTGATCGCTGCTGGCATGTTACTTTATATCGGTTTCTGGCTTCATGATCAATCTCAGGCCATAAAGTGGCAAAAGTATGTTCACTCAAAATTGAGCACGTCATTATCAGGAGGGACTATTTGGGGCCTGGTCTTTATCGCCTTTATAGCTGTCTATCGAGAAATTTTTGAGAGCATATTATTTTATCAATCTTTGATGATAAATATGGAGCCTGACCAACATCAATATATTTATTTTGGTATTATCATCGCTGTCGTTGCACTATTAATACTCGCTGTACTCATAAATCGCTACAGTGTCCGCCTACCTTTACGCAAGTTTTTTAGCTTTAATATGTGGCTAATGTTTATCCTCGCAATCATTTTTTCCGGCAAAGGCATTGCCGCCTTACAGGAAGCAAATACAATTCCTTCAAACCCAATAAACTTTCCACAAATAGACTTGCTCGGCATTTACCCAAACCTTGAGAGTCTTGGATTACAATTTACCCTAGTCTGCATTGCATTGGCATGGCATAGCATGCGTTATTTCAAGCGCGACCATGGCTAAAACCAATTAACAATAGCAGCGTAACCCCTACTCTTGAGGCGCGTTAATTATGGGAGAGTGTAACAAATAGCCAGGGTCAAGCACTCTCTGGAAAGCAACGTTGAATAGCGTGGATTGCCGCATGTAATAAGGTGAGACATCGACCCGGAATACCTTAGTCAGCGGCTGATCGTTGGACGGCTGATCAGGGAACTCAGGTGCAGTAAATCCAGCCGGGTAAGCCACAATAAAGCCTCTATGGAACGGTTAAACCGAACGGCATGTCATTGGCAAAATCAGCATCTGTTCGATAGCATCGTCAATGCCCTGGAAACGGAAACCCTCAGGCTATATCATTACTATCATGAACGGCCAAACATAGCATTGAGAGGGATCACACTCACTCAGAAATTAACGATAGCAGCATAACCTCTACTTTTGAAGCCCGTTAATTATGGCGAGATTACCCCACACACCGGATTGTGAATGTAATCAGTTATGGCATCAAAACTTACAGAGGAGTCACTAACTCCAAAAAAAGGCTAGGTAAACGGGTATAACTGAAAAGATCCAATCTGAAGACCAAGTAAACACAGCTTTATCTACCTGGGTAAACCATTAGATTATAACAATACTTTTTAGCTAACTTAACGAGGCTTAACCAAACGCTGAACCCGTGGATTCGAGACCATAAAACGAAAATCAGTGGTACAATTC
>CAZYTT010000164.1:0-2868 GCA_964650235.1 uncultured Gammaproteobacteria bacterium
TTGTTCCCTATTCGGATAATTTCTTCGCTGCTCTCAACTCAGCCGTCTTTTCAGTCTTTCACATCATGTGAAAGAGTTATCAATAACGAAACTAAACGGGGGAATTGATGTTCACGAGATCTGCAACTCTGACCCAGAACTTGTATTTGTTCTTCATGATATTGGTGATAGCCGTTTTAACTTTTGGAGGCTGCGCATCCGATGGCAACGAGGATGACAGCGCAACAGTGTCATTGATCACGGATGCAACTGCTGATAATTCATTTTCGTCGGGAGGGGAAACCCGAACTTATCGGCTGTATGTTCCCGATGGAATTACAGACGATGCTCCCCTGGTTTTTGTCCTGCATGGTTATGGTGGTTTTGCAGCCAGCATGTCCTGGACACAAATGAGCACCGCCGCCGATCAATATGGTTTTGCCGTTGTTTATCCCCAAGCGCTGGAAGAGGACGGTACGCCGAGATGGCAGTCCGGTCGGTCGACAGATACCAGCATTGATGTCGATTATCTGACGGCACTCGCCCAGTACCTGCAAAGCGAATTAAGCCTGAGCACCGAGCATACCTTCGTCACCGGGATATCCAATGGTGGGGATATGAGTTACCGGCTGGCCTGCGAAGGCTCCGATGTCTTCAAAGCGGCCGCAGCTGTTGCCGGCTGTATGTTCGAACAGCTCAGAGATAGTTGTCATCCCGCAGACCCACCGCCGATTCTGGAAATTCATGGAACTGATGATGGCATTACGCTGTGGGACGGTGATCCTGATTATGGTGACGGTTTGGAGCCATATATAGGAACCCTGGATGTTATTGACTTCTGGCAGCAACAGAATGATTGCACACCGACCTCGACTGAAACCCTGCCGGATACCGACACAACTGATGGCAGCACGGTGGAGGTCATCAAATGCACCGGTGGAACAAATGGGAATGAAGTCTGGCTATATAAGCTGATTGGTGGGAAGCATTGGTGGCCAGGAGTTTCCGGTAGTATGGATTTTGATTCAACCGAAACAATCTGGTCTTTTTTCAGTCTCCAGATCAGCGACTAATATCAGGGATAACAATGCTGCCAACGGATCAACCACTTTGATACTGCTGGCGGTTTGTTTTATTAAATTTAGGGATCGGTACCTAAATTGGATCTGATAATCCTCTAGCCAGCCTCCTCGCAGTCAGCGGTTAAACTGACTGCTCACATAAGATGAGGAGACTGACATGTCACATTACTGTGGAATCGACTTACATTCAAATAACCATGTGGTGGTGGTAATCGACGATGAGGACAAACGGGTGTTTGATAAACGTCTGGGTAATGATTTATCGGCCACACTTGAAGTGCTGTCGCCGTACCAAGATACACTGCAGGGTATCGCCGTGGAATCCACTTTCAACTGGTACTGGCTGGTGGATGGGTTACAGGACCATGGTTTCGGTGTGCAGTTGGTCAATACAGCCGCAGTCAAACAATACGATGGTTTGAAGTACAGTGGTGATCATCAGGATGCCTTCCATCTCGCCCACCTGATGCGACTGGGTATCTTGCCAACGGGGTACATTTATCCCAAAGAACAACGCGCGATAAGAGATCTGTTACGCCGCAGACTGTCACTGGTCAGGACAGCAAGTGCGCAACTGATCAGTGTGCAAAGTCAGATCTGGCGTTCAACCGGCATCCGGATCAAGTCTGGAGACCTGCGCAAGCCTGGTTTTGCACCGCCACCGTTGGACCACTACACCCTGCAAGCGATAGCTGCTGGATTATCGGTCTATCAGACCATTCAGCAGCAAATCAATATACTTGAGCAATCAGCTTATCAGGCAGTGAAGCTCACAGATGCCTTTAAGATTCTACAAACGGTTACGGGGATCGGAAAAATACTCGGGCTGACTATCATGCTTGAAATCGGTGATATCTATCGCTTTGCCAGTGCGGGTAATTATGCTTCTTATTGCCGCACTGTAGATGCCACGCGCACCAGTAATGGTAAAACCAAAGGCGTAGGCAATGCCAAGGCCGGCAATAAGTATCTTTCCTGGGCGTATTCTGAAGCGGCTCATTTTGCGGTCCGCTTTGAGCCCTTGGCGCAACGTTTCTATGCCCGCAAAATGGCTAAAACCAATGGCATTATTGCCATCCGGGCGGTGGCCCGGAAACTGGCCAGGGCCACCTGGATGATGCTCAAGCATCAGGTACCCTATGATGCCAGGCTGATGTTTCCGGGTTAGGTTTGGACAACCGGGATGAACCAGGAAGGGGTCTGGCATAACCATTTACTCTGATTGGACATCCCGGTTGACCATCGTGGTTGGCGTTTCGCCCAAGCCGTGAGCTCTACCGGGTCTGGACAGCTAAGGCTGAACCATAGATTCTGTGACCACATTTTGGACACGGTTTGGCACCGAAGATTGTGTGGGGTACCGAGGTACCAAGGGCTTGCAAGCAAAGAATGTTGCTGGCCTTAATCCAGATGGGTGACTGGTGCGGAGCGTTTTGACTTCGATACCAAAGACTATGACATAACGGGTGCGATGTACGTTAACAACGATGGCAATGATTTATTTAATGCTGTTTTTACGGTAGGATTTTGTTATGGCTATTGACACAGGTTGGCTAATGGGCGACCCCTTTTTGTTTTTAGACCGCTCAACCTGGCCACAGCCAGGCGAATGAGCCTGCAACCACGAGGCCATAAATCAACGCATCAAGTAAGTATTTCGCGGTGGTGGACCAGGGGTGTCCGTACCAGATGCTCATTGGCACCATGGCCCAGCCAAAAGCCAGAAAGCCGACGGAGGAGATTAAACGAAATACCGCCATGTATTCCGCACCCGCAGGGAGCACTTGTGTGGCGCAGTACGCAATCA
>CAZYTT010000165.1:0-2793 GCA_964650235.1 uncultured Gammaproteobacteria bacterium
CAATCGTGTATTGCCAGTATCGCTGACAAGCCCGACAGGTCCGATCCTCAGTCATTGATTTAATTAGAAATTTTTCATTTGTTAGTTTAATATAGCGGACTAACTATAATAAATGACAGTGTCTATATAAATGGACATCCCAATAACTATCTGTTTCAGATTAAACACTTAAAGACATAATGGATAAAAAAAACAGTTATACCTATGAAGAACTGTTGAGTTGTGGTAAAGGACTAATGTTCGGTGCTGGTAATGCTCAACTCCCATTGCCTCCGATGCTAATGTTCGACAGGATTTCAACTATCGCTGAAGATGGCGGGGCCTATAATAAAGGCGAGATTATTGCTGAACTCGATATTAATCCTGATTTATGGTTCTTCCAGTGTCATTTTGAAGGTGATCCTGTGATGCCAGGTTGTTTGGGGCTGGATGCGATGTGGCAACTTGTTGGTTTTTACCTGGGCTGGATGGGGGGACCTGGGCATGGACGGGCACTCGGATCAGGTGAGGTCAAGTTTACAGGCCAGGTGACCCCGGATAATAAGTTGATAACTTATCATATTGATTTGAAAAGAGTTATTATGAGAAAGTTGTTCATGGGGATTGCCGATGCTGAAATGCGGGTTGATGGGAAAGCAATCTATACAGCCAAAGATCTAAGGGTTGGTTTATTCACTTCTACTGAGAGTTTTTAACGTGCGTCGAGTAGTAATAACCGGATTAGGCATAGTATCCAGTATCGGAAATGACAAGACAGCGGTACTGGCGGCGCTTAGGGAAGGGCATTCAGGGATCACCTACAATGAAAAATATGCCGAATTAGGGTTTCGTTCACATATCCATGGTGATATTGATCTCAACACAGCAGAGCTTATAGATCGTAAATTATTGCGCTTTATGGGTGATGCCGCTGCCTTTAATTATATCGCGATGCAGCAGGCCATTGCAGATTCCGGTCTAACTGATGCTCAGGTATCTAACCCCCGTAGTGGGCTGATTGTCGGCTCAGGTGGTGGCTCTAATCTAAACTTCCTTAATGCAGTAGAGACCTTGCGTGAGCGTGGTGCAAAGCGAGTTGGACCATACATGGTGCCAAGGACCATGGGTAGTACAACATCCGCCAACCTGGCAACGGCCTTTAAGATAAAGGGTGTTAACTATTCTATTAGTTCTGCCTGTTCAACCAGTGCCCATTGTATCGGTAATGGTGTTGAACAGATCCAGTTGGGAAAACAGGATATCGTGTTTGCTGGTGGTGGTGAGGAAGTAGACTGGACTATGACCATGTTATTTGATGGTATGGGTGCACTGTCATCTAAATATAATGACGCGCCGAGTACGGCTTCCCGTACCTATGATGTCAATAGAGATGGATTTGTAATATCAGGTGGCGGTGGTCTGGTTGTGCTTGAAGAACTGGAACATGCCCTTGAACGTGGTGCTCCAATCTATGCCGAGGTGGTTGGTTATGGCGCAACTTCAGATGGATACGATATGGTACAGCCATCGGGAGAGGGCGCAGTTCGCTGCATGCAGCAGGCCTTAAGTACGGTTGATGGCTCTATTGATTATATTAATACGCATGGAACCAGTACCCCAGTTGGTGATGTACGTGAGTTAGAGGCTATTAAACAGGTATTTGGTAATAATGTTCCAGCATTTTCTGCGACCAAATCACTTACTGGTCATGCGCTTGGTGCTGCAGGTGTTAATGAGGTCATCTATACATTATTAATGATGCAACACAATTTTATTGCTGCCTCAGCTAACGTTGATAAGCTGGACCCAGCAGCTGAGGGTATGCCAATTGTAACTCAATGTAAAAACGATGTAGAACTTAATCGAGTTATGTCTAACAGTTTTGGTTTTGGTGGTACGAATGCCACCCTGGTGCTTCAACGTTATTAGGTGTGGTAAGTAGCGGCGTTGACTGAATTGATTGGAGCCTGAATTAGGGTTTTCGGTAGGTTCGTACCAGTTTGAGTAACAGTATTAGTAGCGGTGTTCCATGCATGACCAAGTCTGCAATATCGATCAAGCTTACTAATTGACCTGAAAATAGCAACCTTAGCTTCTCTATCAGATGTGGTTCAGGGTAGAAGGGTGCTAAAGCTAGTGGGATAGTTATGATGGCAAGCGTCATTATCGAAATTCTATCTAACCATTTCATTTAAATTTCCTGTTCATATGTTAGTTAATCCATGGTGAATATCGGGGCCATGGGTTTTTGTCGACCTGTCCTGAAATAACGCTTGTTATCATAATAACATTCATTTTGATTATTGCTATCCCAGCCGGGCATGCCAAGTAGAGGAAATGGTGTTAATACACTGGTGGTCAATGTCGAGCCCGAGTAGGACTTAAAAAGATTTGCCAGTCTGCTATCAATAGTTTCCTGTAATTTATACGTGGGTTGATCCAGAATCTCTGTATCCATGTGGATTAGAATGCCATGTCCAGTCATACCTGTGTAAGGGGTAAGTGCTTTTTCGTATAAGGCATGACCAAATACGATACATTTAAATTCAGTCTCGAGTTGAGATCGATAGCGGATAAAAAGGTCCTGCCATCGAAATTCACGAATGGACGCTAGGATTTCCCTATTGCTGGAAATCAATATAACACCACATTCATCAAATAAGGTGATCGCATTCTCTGTCGGTGACCTTATCGCTTCAGGTTCAGGTAATTCACTTCTAGACCTGGCAGCCTCAAAATGAAGTGCATTAAGTTGAGCCTTGATCTGTGGAAATAAGCTCCAGATAAATACCTGAAAAAAATCATGCCAGTTTT
>CAZYTT010000166.1:0-2775 GCA_964650235.1 uncultured Gammaproteobacteria bacterium
TGGCAAGGTAATGATTGGGTCAATGCCGATGGTAGCGCCAAGGCAAAGACTGATGACGCCAGTGCAGACCCAACAAGCAGTGAGACCAGCGACTGGAAAGGTAATGATTGGGTCGATAAAGATGGCCAGCAACAGGGCGACTGGGGCGATTCAGACGACTGGAAGGGCAATGAGTGGGTAGATGCCAGTGGCAAGCCCAAGCAGGACTGGGAAGGCACAGAGCAAAAGGCCCCAACTAACCAGGTTAATACATCCACATTTGAAGAAACAGACGCAGAAACTACCGAGCCAGATGAGACACTGGATACTACTAAAGACAAGGAATGGAACGGTAACGAATGGGTCAATAAGGCAGGCCAGCAACAGGGCGAATGGGGTGACTCAGCCGACTGGAAAGGTAATGAATGGGTTGATGCCGATGGGAAACCCAAAGGCGATTGGAAAAAATAACCCGATTGATTCAGCCAATATAAAAACTCTGACACAAGTCTAAAGATACCAGGAGAAACAACGTGCTTTCCGATACTTGGCATTTATTTAACAAATACATGACGATCACCCTGCGCATGCCGCTGTGGTCGCTTTTCACATTGATCCAACCCCTGCTGTGGCTAATCATCTTTGCTCAATTATTCGGCAGCTTTGTCCAGACCAGCAACGGTAACTATATGGACTTCATGGTCCCTGGTATTTTGATCATGACCGTCTTATTTGGATCGTCATGGTCTGGTGTTAGTCTGCTGCGTGAGATCTCAGCCGGTACAGTAGACAAAATGCTGGTCGCACCAGTATCACGTGTAGCTATAGTACTCAGTCGTGTAATGCACTCTGCCGTTCAGGTAATTGCCCAGACGATAATTATTCTTATCGTTGCCTGGAGCATGGGTTCGACGATTACCATGAATCCTATCTATCTCATTCTTGGTCTGAGCGTCGTTTTCTTGCTAGGCATTGGCTTTGCCGCATTATCGAATGGATTCGCCATTACACTTCAACGTGAAGAACCGTTAGTGATGATCGGTAACTTGATGACCTTACCACTGATGTTTTTCTCATCAGCCTTTGTCCCAAAAGAATTTATGCCAACCTGGATTCAATATGCCTCTACAATCAATCCGATCAGTTATGCTGTTGAAGCCGTAAGAGCGATCATGACAACTCCGCAGGACTTCACATTGTTTGCCCGTGACTTTGCCATCATCCTCATATTTGCTGCTGTTACGCTGGCCTGGGCCGTCTCAGCCTTCAAGGCCTTGCGCGATTAAATAAAGGTACAAATAGCAATAAAACTTACAAATACATACTAAGGCCCATCATAAAGGTATAGCGTGAATAATCACCCAGCGTTGGACTTTGTTGCCCTTCTATAACATCTTGGGCATTGAGGATATCACCAACAGGTAAATTGGTTGCATTGATGGACCGGGATAAATTACCAAACAATCTGATTAATGGGTGAAACTGATAAGAGGCACCCGCTGACACGGAGCCTGCAAAACTATGTCGATATCGACTGTAATTTGTTGCTGAATCCGGATATAAATAATTCATTTTCGTTAAGGACAGACCCGCATTAACTGATATACCGGCTTTTAAACCACGCTCCAGGCGCATATCCACACCATGGCTACGAAAGGCATAATCAGAACCCTCAACATAGCGATTATCACTCAATGAATAGCGATAGGTCATACCCAAGATAGTACGACCATCAACTGGTTGATTAAAACTGACCGAGGCAGAATAGATATAGGCCCCAAAAAATCGACTGGTTAATGAATTAAAATCTGAATAGGACACACGTCCAGAAAGATTAGTCAAAACCCGCTCAGAAGAAAAAGGGTCAAATAACATAGGTAATTTGTACCTACCTAACCATTCACTAAAAAGTGTAATACTGTTACTGGAGCGGGAGGAATTGACCAGCCCACGAGATACCTGATAGCTTGCCCCGCCACTCAAGGTTACCCGTTCTTTACTAACCGATGCTGTGACACTGGATAGCGTATTCAAAAAATCAAATTCACCATTATGATAACTCGAATAAGTTGGCGCAGTTGATAGCAACCATCGCAAACCATTGGTTGCCTTATAACGATAATAAATTTGCGGCACCAAATCAGATCGATATTCACCCAAGGGATTTTCATCATTTAGATTACTGTTATTATCATAGGCAAGTGAAAAGCTGAATCCTCCTGAAAAACCGCGAATACTATGCTCGACGGCTTGCATTTGTTCCTTTATCTGCCTGGTAAGCTGTTCATCATTACTGTACTGGATAGCATTACTAAACTCTTCAATCGCCTGTTCTTCCTGCTTGAGCCGATGATAACTCATAGCCAGATTGAGACGCGCATTCACATTACCCGGCGTGATCTGTAATACCCGTTGGTAGGCCTCAATAGCCTTTAGTGTTGAACCTCGATTAAAATAAGCTAGACCGGAATAAAATAGCACCTCAACATTGCGTGGCTCATCTATCAAGATTGCCTCAAGAGAAACTATAGCCTTATCATATTGCCCTGCGGTATATTGAGATTTTGCAACGACCAACTGCAGTGCTGGCACAATGCGACTGGCAATATCCGGGTTTTCTTCCAAACTAATTCCATAGGCATACGGCTCAATTGCCTGATCAAACAAACCCAATTTGTCATATATCAATCCTAGGCTGGTGTAAGTTATCCCTGCAGGATGCCCCAGCTTAATCGATTGCTCAGCAGCCATTCGGGCTTCTTGCCATCTTTCCTGCTGTATCAATAAGGTAATAAA
>CAZYTT010000167.1:0-2718 GCA_964650235.1 uncultured Gammaproteobacteria bacterium
GACGCTAGATCTGCCCACTAAACATTAATAAATACAGACCTGCCAGTTAAACCACAGTTAATGATCTAAATTGGTATAGACCCGCATAGCGGTATCGGTAGTAATCTGCTCCTGCCCCAGTTTCAGCCGCAGGCGTTCAATCAGACGGGCATAATCCTCGGGGTCCAGGGCGGTGATATTGATTTGCGATTCTTCAATCAGTCGTAACGCCACCTGGTCATCAGGCAACAGAGACTCGATGAGCGGACCAAATCGCCACAGGAAACCATCGGCATCCTCACGTTCAGCCACATAGACACGTATATCGACACGAATCTGATAAATCAGTCGCTGACTCGATATCAACCAGGTAAAGGCGCCAAAGACGGTTGCTGGCAACATCCATATCCACACTAGCTTGGCAAATAGCTCATAGCTAACCGTCTGTTGTTGCCAGCCAAAGTACCCAATGGCAGAGCCACACAGGTAGACGGCCAGCGCTACAGATATTCCGTACATAATCGCCTTTCCACGCAGGGGGCCAGTACGTTTGTCATAACTCAGTCGGTCAAAATCAAACCCGCGCTCAAAGGTCGTCATAACTTCGCGCCGTACTCGGCGCGGATTTTTCTCTTTCACTGACATATTCGGCTTTTTAACTTGTTACACTATCGACCACAGCTTACTCATCGGTCACACAACCCACACTGGCATCTTTTACATTCTTGATATACTTGTACAGCGTACCGCGTTGAGCCTTGTAGGGCGGCATAACCCAACTTGCACGTCGTTGCGCCAGTTCAGCATCCGTCAGGTCGACAGAAAGACTGTTCTTCACGGCATCAATGGAGATCACATCCCCATCCTGCACCAGCCCGATAGGTCCACCTTCCTGAGCCTCCGGCACCACATGACCAACGATAAAGCCGTGGGAACCACCGGAGAAGCGACCGTCGGTAATGAGGGCAACATCAGAGCCCAGACCAGCCCCCATAATGGCTGATGTCGGTGTTAGCATCTCCGGCATGCCGGGCCCACCCTTGGGTCCTTCATAGCGAATAATGACCACATCACCCTTCTGGATTTTATTTCGTTCCAGCGCTGCCAACATATCCTCTTCGGCATCATAGACCCGCGCCGGACCGGAAAAATGGACACCCTCTTTGCCAGTGATCTTGGCCACTGAACCGCCCGGGGCGAAATTTCCCTTGAGGATACGTAAATGACCCGTCTCTTTTATCGGGACATCGAGTGGCAGGATGACATCCTGGTCGGCACTCAGACCAGGCAGCTCAGCCAGATTTTCGGCGACCGTTTTACCGGTAACAGTCAGACAATCACCATTAATCAACCCATGCTCCAGCAGATACTTCATCACTGCAGGCGTACCCCCGATATTATGCACATCCTCCATGACATAGCGGCCGCTCGGTTTCAGGTCAGCAATGAACGGCACCCGGTCACTGACGGCCTGAAAATCATCCAGGGTCAACGCCACATCAACAGCACGCGCCATGGCAATCAGATGCAAGACGGCATTAGTTGAACCACCCAGAGCGATGACGACAACCATGGCGTTTCCAAAGGCCTCACGCGTCATGATATCGCGGGGACAGATATTCTTTTCCAGCAGCACACGAATAGCAGCACCAGCCCGACGACATTCCTCAATCTTGCCGGGATCTACGGCCGGGGTAGAAGAGCTGTAAGGCAAGGACATACCCATCGCCTCAATCGCTGAGGCCATAGTATTGGCCGTGTACATACCACCACAGGCACCCGGGCCGGGGCAGCTGTTCTCGACGATCTGTTCACGGGTCTGATCATCGATCTTGCCAGCCAGATATTCACCATAGCTCTGAAAGGCAGAGACAATATCGAGGGTCTGCTCTTTGGTCTTATTATTCAGATAACCCGGCTTAATTGTGCCGCCATAGACCATCAGGGAAGGCCGATTAACCCGACCCATGGCGATCAGGGTCCCTGGCATATTTTTATCACAGCCCGGGATAGAAATATTGGCATCATACCACTGGGCATTCATAACGGTCTCGATCGAGTCGGCAATGATATCGCGCGACTGCAATGAATAACTCATGCCATCCGTACCCATGGATATCCCGTCACTGACACCGATGGTATTAAAGCGCATACCGACAAGGTCAGCAGCCTGCACACCCTCTTTGACATAGGCGGCCAGGTCATTAAGATGCATATTACAGGTATTGCCTTCATACCAGACACTGGCAATGCCAACCTCAGCCCTGGCCATATCCTCGCGCGTCAGGCCGGTGCCATATAACATGGCCTGTGAGGCGCCCTGGGCACGCGGCTGGGTGATCCTTGAGCTGACTCGATTGAGCCCTGCCGGATCACTACTGGTTGCACCTGAATTCTTCTTTCCTGGTTTATTGACTTCTGACATTAACCCCTCTCCACTCATCTGGCTTAACTACGGCGGCTCAAGTAACCCTCTGCACACCTCATTATTCAGCTGCCTATCATAGCAAAGACCACAACGCAGGGCCGAGGCTTTTGTAGCCATCAACGAGCTTAATCCGCACAAAGGAGGGAATAAAGGTATAATGCCCACTTTTTCGCAGTCTTCCTATGTCACGTACTGAAAAGAAGTTATTACACTATACCGGCAAGGCCATCGCCGACTTCAATATGATCCAGACCGGCGATCCGGTCGTGGCCTGCCTCTCTCGCGGCTAAGACTCTTACAACATGATCCAT
>CAZYTT010000168.1:0-2613 GCA_964650235.1 uncultured Gammaproteobacteria bacterium
CACAGACCTCTTTGTGGCCCCCCCCCCCCCGCGCCCCCCCCCCTTATATATTCATTAAATAATTTGGTGCGCGTCCAGACCCCGCCACATCTGACTTAAGATCCAGTATATTTAGTCCCGCCTCTGTCAAGGCCGTAGTCACCTGAGCAACTATGCCCGCGCGATCTGCACCATAAACATTGATACTGACATCGGGGACCAGGTGGCGATGTAGCTCGGCCTTAATAATATCGACATGGGCATGAAGATCGAGTGAATCTATTACAGGTTCAATATGATTCAACAAGGCCTGACCTTTGCCATCAAACTGCACCATCATCATGATAGTAAAATTCCCACCCAGACGGACCATTGTTGCCTCGCCCAGGTTACAACTCAAATCATACAGTGCGGCCGTAAGATGAGACACGATTCCTGTACGATCTTTACCTATCACCGTTAACATATACCATTTAAGTTTCATCACTACTCCTTAACTGCCCATCCGATTGCATCCTGATGACGCGATGACACTTTTCAATGTAACATCTGATGAGAGACAAAAATAACGCCGACACCGACGAGGATAATGAGTATCTGTTCAATAGTCGCTTCAATATGGGTTCGTTTATGCAATCCTGGCAGTAGATCAGCTACCGCAATATAGATGCAACTCGATACCGCCAGTGCAAGCATGTAAGGCATTAATGATGTCGCACTCGCCAGTCCAAAATAACCAAGTAACCCGCCAACCGGGGCCGTCAAGCTTGAAGAAATATTTAATAATAAAGCATTGCGCCGACTCCGCCCTGAATATAAGAGGACAGCAAAATTGCCCAGCTCCTGTGGAACCTGGTGCGCTAACACAGCAAGACTCGTCACAATACCCAGATCGATATCAACCAGGAAGGCAGCGGCAATCAAAACACCATGGATTAAATTGTGTACGGCACTACCAAACAGCACCAACGGTGCAGCAATACCATCATGTTCACGAACACTCTCACGGGCATGGTGGGCCTCACAATGGGTGTGATGACAATGGCGCCATAACACCATTTTTTCCATTAAAAAGAATATCAGCAGTCCTACCAGTACCGTCGCTGTAATACGATGAAAATTTTCTACACCTGACAATTCCAGGGCATGGGGTAACAGGGCGAGAAAGGCTGCGCCCAGTAATGTACCAATCGCAAAACTGATTAAATGAGGCTGTATCCGCTGCCGTTGAATATCCGATAGTAATAAATAGACAGCCGCGGCCATCACACTTGAGACGCCGATTAGCAGGCAGAATAGAACGATCCAGTAGGGAATCGATAGAGTCATTGCGTAGCCATGTCTGCGTTAAACTAAAATTTGGCACCGGCCTGACGTAGCAGTGCCGCCGTCGCCGAATGATTATGCTCGAGGGCCAGACTCAGGGCCGATTCATTATCATCATCAACCACATTAACATCTCCTCCTACCTCAATCAGGCGGCGGATGACATCGACATTGCCTTTACGTGCAGCCCGCATTATCGCTGTTTGACCAGTACGCATCCTGGTATTAACATCAATCCCAGCTTCCAGTAACAGATTAACCGTCTGCATATGACCCATATAGGCCGCTACCATCAGACTGTTCAGGCCCAGGTGATTACCCTGATGGATATCAGCCCCACGGTCAATCAACATCGCGACCAGTTCAGGGCTATCTTCTATAGGAAGAATGATCAGCACTGAATTACCACTATTATCCACGTGCTTAATATCGGCCCCACGCTGGAGCAATTCTTTACTAATAGCCATATCACCGGCAGACACGGCCATCATTAATGGAGATACCCCCATTACACCACGGGCGTTAACATCGACATCATATTGTAATAGCATATCAACAACATCTAACTGTCCTTCACGGATCGCGATGGCCAGGGCTGAATCACCGGCACGATTATAAACATTGACCGGATTACCCTGCACAAGTAGCTGTTTCACCTGGGCACTATTATTTTCCTGAATTGAATTAATCAGGGGATCATCGCTACACCCCACCAGTAATAAAGTGGCTATAATACCCAGAAGATACGATGAAAATTTCATAAATTGTCTGACACCTTGCCCATAGTAATCGAAAGCACTGACCACAACACCTTAATGATCTTAAACGCGGCGATTCTACACCAAATCGTTGCTCGGTACCTAACCAGTAACAAAGTACTAATCAAACCAGATCAGTGTAGCCATACGCCCTGTTGCGCCATCCCGCCGATAGGAAAAAAATTGATCTGACTGACTAAAAGTACACTTTTCCCCACCGAAGATGGATTCAATTCCAAGTTTTAGTAGCCGTAAGCGCGCCAGTTGATAAATATCGGCATAATAACGTCCACCAGCCCCAGGAAGAAAGGCCGAGGCAGACTGAAGATCCTGCTGAACAAAACATTCCCTGACCTCATGACCAACTTCAAAACTAGCCGGCCCAATGGCAGGGCCAAGCCAAACCTGTAAATTCTGCGCCGGTACCCGCAGGGCCATGACGGTACGCTCAATGACACCAGCAGCCAACCCCCGCCAACCAGCATGCGCTGCGGCAACACGCCCTCCCCCCCGATCACAGAACAAAAGCGGGAGGCAATCGGCGGTAAGA
>CAZYTT010000169.1:0-2533 GCA_964650235.1 uncultured Gammaproteobacteria bacterium
GGTGTAGCCCCAGCCCAGCTATGGGCAAGCGACCCCAGTGAGCAGTGCCGCGCTGACCTGGCGGCTGAATTAGGCATCCATGCCACCGATAACAATCAACAGGTCGCCACCACGGCGGATACTGTCGTACTTGCCGTCAAACCCCAGCAGCTCAAGGCCGTAGCCCAGTCGCTGGCCCCGGCACTACAGGATGGCCAGACCCTGGTGCTATCAGTGGCCGCCGGTATCAATAGCCATACCCTGCAGGCGTGGCTGGGTGAACAGACTCCGATCGTTCGCACCATGCCCAATACCCCGGCGCTGATCCAGAGCGGTGCAACAGCGATGTTTGCCACGACCCTAGTCAGCCCGGAACAACATAACCGGGCCGAATCGATTATGCGTAGCGCTGGCCTGACAGTCTGGCTCCAGGATGAGGCCGATATGGATACCGTAACTGCACTCAGCGGCAGCGGACCGGCCTATTACTTCCTTTTCATGGAGGCGATGGAAAATGCCGCCGTTGTTCTGGGCCTGAGTAAGGATGTTGCCCGACTGCTGACCCTGCAGACGGCCTTTGGCGCCTCCCGCATGGCACTGGAGAGCAGTGAAGACCCGGCCACCTTACGCCGGCGGGTAACGTCACCGGGCGGGACAACCGAACAGGCCCTCAATGTCCTGGAACAGGCCGAAATCCGCGAGACCATTCATCAAGCCCTGAAGGCGGCTGCCACCCGTGCCGGTGAATTGAATGCGGAGTTGTCGCGTTAGTTTTGAAATTGCGGCTATGACCGCTACAATCCCCCGTCGAATGTTTAGGAACAACACATGAATGATAATTATATCAACCACGCCGCGGTCTATCTGATCACGACTGTCTTTATGTTGTACATGACGCTGGTCATGCTGCGGTTCCTGTTACAGCTGGTACGTGCCGACTTTCATAATCCCCTGAGCCAGTTTGTCGTCAAGGCCACGAACCCGCCTCTGCGCCTGATGCGACGGTTTATACCCAGTATTGTCGGTATCGATACCGCATCGATCGTGCTGTTGCTGGCCCTGCAGATGCTGATGATCTGGTTGATCAACGTGACCAATGGCCAGTCTATCTCCCTGGCTGGCCTGACCGTTTACTCAATCGCTGAATTGATCTCGTTGTTACTGAACGTCTACCTGGTTGCCATTATTGCCGTCATTGTACTGAGCTGGATTGGCCCCCAGGGCTACAATCCCGTCGTTAGCCTGATTCATACACTGGTTGAACCGGTCATGCGCCCGGCACGCCGAATTCTGCCCCCTATCTCGGGGATTGATCTGTCACCAATCCTGGTCTTTCTGGCAATGAACCTGATCAAGATCCTGTTTATCGCCCCCATTGCCGACCTGGGACGCAGCCTGGCCTGAGTATAATCCTGCCTCAATGAGATGCCTCTCCCTTCGAACTGATCGGTCTGCAGCTTGAGATAAAGGCCTCCAGACGCAACAATCGCCAGTTTGTGGTGTCTAACTGGCACTTTATTGAGAAAATCCTGGGGCTAAAAACGTGCATCTGCCGCTTATTTGTATTACCGTACTGGGTTCTAGTTTCGACGCATCGAGGTTGTGATGTCAGCCCTGAAGACCTATTGCTCTAAGGCAAAGCCCCTACTTGCCCGTATTTACCTGTCTGGATTGATCCTGTTATTGCCTGTTACCGGACAAAGCGCTGATTTCCAGACCTATTGGACCCCGGTCAATCCGCTGCCGGCTACCCTGACCGATCATCGGGTAAACAGTATTGCCACCAATGGCTCCACTACGAGCCCCATTACCATCATCGCTGCCGATGATGGCGCACTCTGGACCAGCACCGACAATGTGACCTGGACGGCACGGCAGTCTAATCAGGCCCTCGACTATACCGACGTCATCTGGAACCCTGTCAGGAACGAATTCGCCGTGATCGCTAACCGGACCCTGAGTAACCAGAGCCAGCAGTATGACACGTCAACCATTGCCACCAGCAGTGATGGCCTGACCTGGAACGAGGCCGTGGTCATCAATGACGTCCAATTGTACACCCTGGCCAATAACAATAATGGCCGCTATGTCGCTGTCGGTAGCAAAGGAAATATCGCCTATAGTGATGATGCCATTAACTGGACCATCGCCACCGTCCCGTATGATTATCGCAAGGCCTTCCTGAATATCATCTGGGACGATGTGAATAGTCAGTTCATCCTGGTTGGCGGCTCCAACGGTAATCTCAATACGGTTCCACCTGTCGAAGCCTTCGGTTTTATCATGACTAGCCCCGATGGCAGCAGCTGGGTCAGTCAAAACCCCACGACGGCCTGGACTACCAGTGATGCCCAGAAATTCACGGGACCCAAGCTCCATGCCATAGCCATGGACAGTATTACCAGCCAGTATATGGTTGTTGGTGAAAACGGAGCGTACCTAACCAGTAGTAATGGCCAGACCTGGACCAGCCACCAGCCCTCGGCCAACTGTACGGCTACCCGGCTGGAGGCCGTCAGTTATGGAAGTGGCCGCTTTGTTGCTGTGGGTAATC
>CAZYTT010000170.1:0-2469 GCA_964650235.1 uncultured Gammaproteobacteria bacterium
ACAAGGGTAAAGCCACCGACAGCACAATTATCGCTATTGAAGTTGCCTTGGCAGTACCCGACACGCAGCCAGTTTGCCACCAGCGCGCACAGCCGCTGGCGAAATGCCTGCGCCAGCAACACCACCTTATCCGGCAGAGGGAGAGCGGCATCGATCTCATCGGCGTACTCACGATCAATCACGTGCAACACAATCGCTGCCAACTCAGCCAGCGCCTCACTGTGTTCCTGTTTACGGGCACGACGACCAAATAGTTCGATTTGGCCGACACGAATGAAGGACGATGCCACCCGTGTCGAAATAGCGACCGGCTCCCAGACCATTCTGTCGGGATCATGTGCATGTGAACCCTCCGCGTACCAGGGCCGTGCCACCTGCTCCGTTTTCGATACATACAAACTCAACGAGCGTGACGTGGGCACTCCAAGCGCGTGCATATGTTCCTGCGCCAGGAACTCACGCACACTCGAACGCAGCACAGCACGGCCGTCCGCACCACGACAATATGGCGTACGACCGCCGCCTTTTAACTGCATCTCCCATCGTTGGCCCCTGATCCGATCTCCGTTCCGAGCCCTGTTCTGATCAGGCATGACCACTTCAAGCACAGACACCGCACGCCCATCGCCATAGCCATTACCAGTTCTGAACGGGCACTGATGGGTGTATTCGGTACCAAAAATGGACAACGCATAGCCCGTAGCCCAACCCACCTTACGCATCGGTACCGGCACCTGCGAGAGATCGCCGCTAAACACACGCATAAATCCATCACTCGTTGCCAGGCTATCGGAAAAACCCAGCTCATCGAATAAGGTATGGCTGTGCGCAACGTACTCGGGTGCTTCAATAGGAGTAGGTGTAACAGGGACATAGTGCCCCGAGAAGACCTGGCGCAGGGTGTGATCATCACCGCTAGCTTTTGCGTCAGGATCACAAATGAGTGTATCCATCAGCGAATAGTCTACCAGCTTTGCCAGGTCATCCAGGGTCATCATATCTGGAGAAGTGATCGGTGATGCTTCAGTTGTCATCGTTTGTATCGGACCTGCAGGAACAAGATGGCTATTAATATACTACAAAACGTGTCTTTTTATTCTGGAATCATGACGATCTATTTGTTCAACCATCTGTCTAACATCAACAATAAAAATCTGTAAACGTCTCGCACAGCGGTGACGGTCTATCATTATTATCTAACAACAAATAAACCAGTTGCTGAGTGACACCTTTGGCCCCCTTGTAGAGATGTGAGGGATCACCAAAATATTTATCAGGCAATGCTATAAGCCTGTTCAATACAGTGAACTCATACTGCTGAGTCTTGCGATTGATATATCTCTCATAATCATCAATAAAATGTTCCGGGAGATTAGTATAAGACGATTGATTCATCGGTATAGCAAACCAGTAAACCGGGATATTTTTTGCCTTTGCCAGCATGAGTAGTTCTTTTAAATAATAGTCCAGCAATCTAGACGGCCTGAATTCAGGCATTAAACGTACTTCCTGATTAAGTCCCGACGACCCGTTTTCTCGACCAAAATAAAAATGCCCTTTTGATGTTTGCACATACTTAGTCACTCTTGCCGACATTTCCCATCGCTTAAGTTTTATTCCATTCAACTAGGACGAGTACCACCTAGATAAAAATAGGTTTCAAGTGGCTCAGCACACATTGTTACATGTTGACCTTGATGGAATAGTTTTTCACCAACTTGCGCGGTCATGCCCTACCCTTATAGATTTTTAACTAATAATCACAACAAAACGAGCAGCTTAAATTTCACTTGTTGATTCATGCTTTAACCGTAAACCCCTTTGCGATGGTTGCCATTGAGCCATTTCAAGCTGAGCATTACCTATTCCTAGGGTACGCACCCACTTTGCGGCTGCGTCCATCGTCTGCCAGGTTTTGATAGCACCCTTCAAGGTAGATGCGGTAATTAATCCATTAGCAGTATCCGCTTCTACATGAATGGTTGAGCCGGAAGCAATAATTCGAACCCGCTTTATAGCCCCGGCCTCTATCAACGCCCTGAGCATCTTCTCATTCATCTTTATCCTCATCAAACAGGTCTGCTTGGTCTGGTATAGAAATGTCTACCTCTGCACAATGCTTGCGTATCAACACCTCTATCATATTCGCGATACTTCGATGCTCGCGGTTTGCGGCTTCTCGAATAGCCTCTTTAATCGCTGGATCAACCCGCAGGTTCATAGTTGTCGTCTTTTTGGGCGGCATTACAATCTCACTGAAATCATGAAGTCACAATGTAACGCATAGATAACGCACAAACAAGGCGCAAAAAAATATGTGCTGAGAGAGAACAGGCACATTGGGGGACTAATTGGGGGATAGAAGAATAAACCAAAAGCGCTATCTATTGATTTATAAGGATTATTTCTTTATTTATGGCGGAGAGGCAGGGATTCGAACCCTGGGAGGGCTACAAACCCTCGCCGGTT
>CAZYTT010000171.1:0-2453 GCA_964650235.1 uncultured Gammaproteobacteria bacterium
TGATTTTTCCAATATCGAGGTTATGGGATTTAACACCCTGCTGGTTGATTTTGCACGCCAGCAACAGGCCAAGGTTATTATCCGCGGTCTCCGTGCCGTCTCTGACTTTGAATATGAATTTCAGCTCACCGGCATGAACCGTAAACTAGCGGCGGATATAGAGACCCTGTTTTTAACCCCCGCGGAACAATTTACCCATATATCATCCAGCCTGGTCAGAGAGGTTGCTGCACTGGGTGGTGAAGTGGCAGACTTTGTTGACGACAATGTTCGTACAGCACTTTATAAACGTTTGCGGTAAAATCCTGTCTATCACTGAGATGTCTCACAAGATGCTTAGGCCCCTAATAAACTAAGGGTATTTAATGTACAACACTTTTGGCCGACAACCTGATTCATCAAGATCGGCAAAAGCAAGTTTAACGACCGGTTTCATCCTGTCTGTATAGGCAAGAAACCAATATGAAACAAGCGATAAAAAGAGGAATGATTAATGTCGTTGATTATTACTGACGAATGCATCAACTGTGATGTCTGTGAACCCGAGTGCCCAAATGAGGCCATATCCCAGGGTGATGATATCTATGTGATTGACCCTGATCTTTGCACCGAGTGCGTTGGCCATTTTGATGAACCTCAATGTGTTGAAGTCTGTCCAGTCGACTGCATTCCAAAGGACCCTGATCATGTAGAGACAGAAGAAGCATTACGGGTAAAATACGAAAAGCTAACTGCAGGCTGAGCCGTTGCGAACCCGGCAAAGACAGCGTAAGGCATCCTCTAACACCTGCTCTTTGATACCATCATGTTCATTTACATGGGTACTCAGGTCTAGCCCTGCCTACTTTCTTTTCTGCCTGTTGCTGATACCTTTACTATCAGCTCAGGCAACAATTAAACCACCATCAGCAGCGATTGCCAGCGCCCATCCACTCGCCACCCAGGCCGGCCACGACATTCTTGTCGCCGGTGGCAATGCCTTTGACGCGGCCGTCGCCGTCAGCGCTGTGCTAGCCGTTGTCGAGCCGATGAGTAGCGGTTTCGGTGGTGGCGGGTTCTGGTTGCTGCATGACAACAGCGATGGGCAGGATCATTTCATTGATGGAAGGGAACAGGCACCACAGGCTGCTCACCGCGACATGTATCTTGACCCGCAAGGAAATATCATCCCGCGCTTATCACTGGATGGGGCTTTAGCGGCTGGCATCCCGGGACAGGCAGCAGCCCTCGATCACATTGCCCGTCTATATGGACGCTTACCACTGGCTCAGAGCCTTAAGCCAGCGATCAAAATCGCTCGGCATGGCTTCAGGGTAGATGCGCGTTATCGAGCCATGGCTGGCTGGCGTCTCAAGGCCCTGCAAAAATCACCTGCTGCGGCAGCGATATTTCTCGATAATAATGCTGTACCTGACGAGGGTTATTTACTGCAACAGCCCGACCTGGCCATGACGATTGAACATCTCGCCCAACAGGGCGCCGATGGCTTTTACCGTGGCCCTGTAGCCAAACAGATGGTCAATGCCGTGCGTGCCGCCGGTGGTATCTGGACCGAGGAAGACCTGGCCAATTACCAGGTCAGGGAACGCCCACCGATAAAAACCCACTATCTCGACTACACCATCACATCTGCACCGCCACCATCATCGGGTGGCATTGCTATCAGCACCATACTCAATATCCTGGCGCTCTATGACCTGGACGTTATTGCCAGCAATCGTGGCCCGGTAACGGCCAAACACCTGATTGTAGAGGCCATGCGCCGGGCCTATAGGGACCGAGCTGAATATCTGGGCGACCCCGATTTTGTCACCATACCAACAGCCCGTTTAACCGACCTCGATTATGCCGCCGGTCTGGCCAGCGCAATCCGACTGGATGCCGCCATGCCCAGCTATTTATTACCCGGTGGCGTGGATAACCATAATGGCACTGATACCACCCACTTTTCCATTATTGACCGGGAAGGTAACCGTGTCTCAGCGACTTTATCCGTCAATTATCCTTTCGGCTCAGCGTTTGTTGCCTCAGGTACCGGGGTACTGCTTAATGATGAAATGGATGATTTTTCCAGTAAATCAGGGACACCCAATGGTTATGGGCTGATCGGTGATAACGCCAATGCCATCGCAGCTGGCAAACGGCCTCTGTCCAGCATGAGCCCCACTTTTGTTGAGAATGATACACGGATTGCCATCCTTGGAACCCCCGGTGGCAGTCGCATCATTACCATGGTTTTGCTGGGCATACTTGATGCCGTCGCCGGTAATGAACCGTCATCATGGGTGGCTTTACCACGCTTCCACCATCAATTTGAACCCGATAGCATCACCTATGAACAAGGTGCTTTCAGTGCAACTGAAATTCAGGCCTTGGAGGACCTTGGCCATACCCTGAAACTCAGCGGCAGACGCTATGGCAATATGCAGGCTATTTTATGGGATAAAGCAGCG
>CAZYTT010000172.1:0-2432 GCA_964650235.1 uncultured Gammaproteobacteria bacterium
AATACCTTCCTTCAGGACCCGACCAAACTGCCCCCAGAAGGTGGCATATTTATTACTATCATTTTTGACTAGCCCCTCAAGCACCCCTAAAACTTTCTTCACTGATGCGCCACGCATGACATCAATCTGGCGGTTATTCTGCAAAATTTCACGCGATACATTCAGTGGCAGATCATCAGAATCAATAACACCACGGACAAAGCGCAGGTAACTCGGCATTAGCTGCTCGGCCCCATCCATAATAAATACCCGTTTCACATACAATTTTACGCCATGACGCTGGTCTCTATCCCAGAGATCAAACGGGGCCCGTTGCGGAACATATAACAACGAGGTGTAACATTGGTTACCCTCCACTCGGGTATGGACATGGGCAAGTGGGTCCTGGAAGTCATGGCCTACATGCTTGTAAAACTCATTATATTCATCGTCCGAAATCTCACTACGGGGTCTTGTCCACAGCGCAGAGGCCTTGTTAACCACCTCATCCTCAGGATCACCGGTCTGCTCCTGATCATCTTCAGTCGCCGCTTCCTTCTTCATAACGATAGGCAGGTCAATACTGTCTGAATATTTACGAATGACTGAACGGAGCCGGAAGTCATCGAGAAACTCTTCTTCATCAGCGCGCAGATGCAGAACTATCTCGGTACCCCGCTGCGATCGATCAACGGTCTCCAGGGTATAACTACCTGCACCTTCAGATTCCCAACGCACACCATGCTCGGCACCCAGCCCTGCTCGGCGGGTATTAATCGTCACCCGTTCAGCAACAATAAAAGCCGAATAAAAACCTACCCCGAATTGCCCAATCAGGCGCGAATCTTTGGCATTGTCACCCGTCAATGACTCAAAAAACTGTTTGGTACCTGACTTTGCAATTGTGCCGATATGATCCATCACCTCCTGGCGATTCATACCAATACCGTTGTCAGTAATCGTAATCGTGTGTTGATCTTTATCAAACGCCACCCGGACCTTAAGATCGCCATCTCCCTCATATAGGCCATCATCGGTTAAGGCCTCAAAACGCAATTTGTCACAGGCATCTGAGGCGTTGGATATCAGTTCGCGCAGGAAAATTTCCTTGTTTGAGTACAGCGAATGAATCATTAACTGCAATAATTGTTTCGCTTCAGTCTGGAAATCCAGGGTCTCTTTGTGAGTCTCAACGGTCATGATGTAATCAGGCTCCCTAAAATAAAATCTAATCAGTCCAGAGAATGTAGGGGCAATTCCAGAGAAATCAAGTGCTCGATATAAGTTTACCTGACAAGTTTCTCTAGCCAGGTGATTTATCCAGAGACTCTGGACACGACTACGAAGCAGTGCAACAAGCGGTTTTCACTGTAGAAGACACTGCTTGACACTGCTTGACAGTCCTTCAGCAGAGACTGATGATCTAACTTATGGGACTTGTTTAGTCGATATACTGTCATAAACCCAAGCAGGAGAAACCTATGCGTTATATTCGCCGCTTTGCGGAGATAGGGATCGACGACATTAGTATCGTCGGCGGGAAAAATGCCTCATTGGGTGAGATGTACTCTTCCCTGAGTGAAAAAGGTGTCAGGGTACCCAATGGCTTTGCTATAACAGCCGAGGCTTACCGCCACTTCATCGACCATAATAAGCTCCAGGCAATGATCGATGCGGCCCTGGACAAGCTCGACATTAATGATATTAATGCCCTAACCCGCACTGGCGCACTAATCCGTGAACAGATTATGTACGCTAACATGCCTGACGATCTGACTGAGGAGATCCATGCCAGCTATCAGGCCCTTGCCAGGGAATATCAGCTGGACACGCCTGATGTGGCAGTGCGCAGTTCAGCAACAGCAGAGGACCTGCCCACCGCCTCATTTGCCGGACAGCAGGATAGCTACCTGAATATTCGCGGTGAACGTAACCTGATCAGCACCAGTCGCCAAGTATTCGCCTCCCTGTATACCAACAGGGCAATAGCCTATCGCCAACTCCATGGCTTTGTACACGCCGATGTTGCCCTGTCCATTGGCGTCCAGAAGATGGTCCGTTCTGATCTGTCGACCTCAGGGGTCATGTTCAGCCTGGATACTGAATCGGGATTCTGTGATCTGGTCTTTATTACTGCCGCCTATGGCCTGGGTGAAAATATTGTCCAGGGCAAGGTCAACCCTGATGAATACTACGTCTTTAAACCCACACTCGCCCAGGGCAAACGCCCAATCATCAAGCGGCAACGCGGTGATAAGGCCATCAAGATGATCTATACCGATGACGCTGGCGCTGGCATCTCGACTCGCAATGTAAAGGTCCAGCACGATGGCCGCCAGCAGTTTGCCCTCAACGATGACGAAGTCCTGGAGCTGGCCCGCTATGCCGTTATTATCGAACAACATTATAGTCAGCAGGCCGGCACGGATCGGCCAATGGTTATTGAGTGGGCC
>CAZYTT010000173.1:0-2360 GCA_964650235.1 uncultured Gammaproteobacteria bacterium
CAGATGAACCGCCGTGTCCTGTCGGCACTCCGCCCGTGGGTCCCTGTCCCATAGTTGGGCTAGAGCTACACCATCTTTAATCAGTCCGCTAATCAGGCTGCGGGCCATGTTGCCACCCCCGATGAAGGCGATCGTCTCATTTTGCATTAGGTCTATACACTCTATTTATTTATACCATTGGTTATTAATACTTGTGGAAGCCTGGTAACGTTCTATCCAGTATGGTGATCTATCACCCCGTTGGTAATGCCAATGGATTAAGATCTCTCACATACTGACCTGATTGGTCTCCGGTTCAAGATGACACCGCTTGCCAGGTGTTGTTTAGAGCTTCATAGTTGGGATAGAAAAATTCCACCCATCAGCGCTTCCGTAATGAATATAGGGCTAATACCCATAAGATACAAGTTCCAAACAGTAGCACTTAGTTCTCTTGACTCAGTTCTCAATTCTTGACTCTAAGCCCTCACCCCAAAGATTGCGGTGCCAATGCGCACATGGGTGGCACCGGCCCTGATCGCCATCTCCAGGTCATCGGACATCCCCATTGACAGGGTGTCCAGATTGAAGCCCTGATTGTTGAGTCGCTGCCGGGTCTCAGTGACAGCGCTGAAAAATTGATGTTGCTCGTTTCTATCAGGTGTTCGGCTGGGTATGGCCATCAGTCCGCGGAGCTGTAAATGGGGCAGTTCCTTGATCGCGGCTGCCAGCTCATCGACATCATCGACATAGACCCCCGATTTACTGGCCTCTGCGCTGATATTAATCTGGATGCAGACGTTCAATGGGGGCAGCCCTTTCTGTCGTTGGTCGTTGAGCCGTTGGGCGATCTTGAGGCGGTCGATACTATGCACCCAGTCAAAGTGCTCGGCAATCAGGCGTGTTTTGTTGGTCTGGATCGGGCCAATAAAATGCCACTCAATGGGGTAATCCGTCAATTGGCTGATCTTGTCAACGGCTTCCTGGACATAGCTCTCACCCATCACCCGAATGCCGTTTTCCCAGGCCGTGCGGATAGCGCTGGCCGGGCGGGTCTTGCTGACGGCAATGAGTTGAATGGACGCCGGATCCCGGTTGGCAGCGAGGGCCGCCATCTTGATCCGTTGTCGCGTTGCTTCAATGGCTTGTGGCAGTGTTGGCATGGGCTCCGGGGCGATTATGGTTGTTGTTTTTCGGGTCTCTCAGTACCACAGTGGCCATGATGCCTGCTAAAGGAAGGATCTGTGGTGCCGTTAGTTGTGGTGACCAGTATTGTACAGCAGAAGGGTATTACTATGGACATAGCCGAGTTATTGGCATTTGGTGTTAAAAACGACTGTTCGGATTTACATCTCTCGGCAGGACTGCCCCCGATGATCCGTGTCGATGGTGACATGCGCAGGATTAATGTGCCCGAACTGGACCACAAGGCTGTACAGTCGATGGTCTATGACATCATGAACGACAAGCAGCGCAAGGAGTTCGAGGAATTTCTGGAGGCCGATTTTTCCTTCGAGATCCTCGGCCTGGCCCGCTTTCGTGTTAATGCCTTTAATCACAATCGCGGCATGGGTGCCGTTTTACGTACCATTCCGTCAAAGATCCTGACGCTGGAGCAGCTCAATGCCCCAGATATACTGCGAACTATCGCTGACCAGCCTCGCGGCATCGTGCTGGTAACGGGGCCTACCGGTTCGGGTAAATCGACCACCCTGGCGGCGATGATCGATCATAAGAACAATACAGAATACGGCCATATCCTGACCATGGAAGACCCGATCGAGTTTGTCCATGAGAGTAAAAAATGCCTGGTCAACCAACGTGAGGTCCATCGCGATACCCTCGGTTTCTCGGAGGCCCTGCGTTCCGCTCTGCGTGAAGATCCCGATGTCATTTTGGTGGGTGAAATGCGTGACCCGGAGACCATTGGCCTGGCCCTGAGTGCCGCCGAGACTGGTCACCTGGTCTTTGGCACCCTGCATACCAGTTCTGCTGCCAAGACCATTGATCGTATAATTGATGTATTCCCAGCTGCTGAAAAAGAGATGATCCGCTCGATGTTATCTGAATCACTCAAGGCCGTTGTCTCACAAACCTTGCTGAAAAAGAAGGGGGGCGGTCGTGTCGCCGCCCATGAGATCATGATTGGGACCCCGGCGATCCGAAATCTGATACGTGAAAACAAGATCCCCCAGATGTATTCAGCTATCCAGACCGGACAGTCGCTGGGTATGCAGACGCTGGATCAGTGTCTTGAAAAACTCGTAGCCTCAGGTGCTGTCTCTGTGGAAGAGGCCCGGTTAAAGGCCGCCAATAAGGATAATTTTAAGTAATTAAAAATCAGGATTTAGGGCTTAGAAATTTAACAACTTACGACTGAT
>CAZYTT010000174.1:0-2359 GCA_964650235.1 uncultured Gammaproteobacteria bacterium
GGGTGCTTAGCTCAGCTGGGAGAGCATCGCCCTTACAAGGCGAGGGTCGCAGGTTCGATCCCTGCAGCACCCACCAATGAAGTTTCCGATTAGGAGTGGTAGTTCAGCTGGTTAGAATACCGGCCTGTCACGCCGGGGGTCGCGGGTTCGAATCCCGTCCACTCCGCCATTAACGTAAAGGGTACACCATTGTTGGTGTACCCTTTTTGTTATCTCGCTCCCCTGAAATGTAGATTAGATTGCTAAGAAGTCTGGATCACGCTAAGGTTAGCGATTGTTTACATATAACTATAAATGCTAGATAGGTAATCCATTATGTTGCAGCTCATCCGAGACCATGTTCAAGGTTTTTTGATTTGGGTGATTATCGGTGTAATTATCCTGGCCTTTGCACTTGTTGGGGTGAATTCATATATCTCTGGCGATGGTAAGGCTTATGCGGTTAAGGTCAATGACAGTAAAGTGTTATTGTCTGACTTTCAGTCTGCTGTACAGCAGGAACGCGCCTTTCGCCAGCAGATCTTCGGTGACAATATTAGTCCGGAATTAATAAAAGACGATGTGCTACAACGTGCAGCACTTGATCGCCTGGTCTCCGGGGAAGTTGTTGCCCAGGCTGCGGCTGCGTCTGACTTCGCTATCAGTGACGGCCAGCTGGCTAACAATATTCGCCAGGTACAGGCCTTTCAGACTGACGGAAAATTTGATACATCCATGTATGCCCGGGTGTTAAATCTCCAGGGTTATAGCCAGGATCATTTTGAAGATACGATGCGCAAGGAGATGTTATCCCGACAATATATGGATGGCATGGTACAAACAGCATTTGTAACATCGGCTGAAATTGATCAGCTTATTAAATTAAAGAAACAGCAACGGCAGTTTTCCTACATGGTAATGAATGCCGAAGATCTGGTTGAAAATTTAGAAGTTTCTGCTGCTGAGATTGATCAATACTATAATGATAATCTCGATCAGTTTTCCAGTGATGAAATGGTCAGTGTTGAGTATCTTGAATTGACGCCGAATAGTGGCGATGCCCAGATTACTGTTAATGAAGACAGTCTGAAACAGATGTATCAGGACCAGGTTATCGAATTCAGTAATGGTGAACAACGCCATGCCAGCCACATCCTGATCAAGTCTGAGGATGAAAGTGATGTTGCCATGGAGGCTGCAGAGAATAAAGCAAATAAGCTCTATAAGGAAATTCAGGGCGGAGCTGATTTTGCTGATCTGGCTAAATCCAGTTCTGATGATCCTGGTTCAGCTCGACAGGGTGGTGACTTGGGCTTTTTTGGTCGCGGCATGATGGTTGGCGCTTTCGAAGACCAGGTTTTTGCAATGAACGAAGGTGAAATCAGCAAGCCGGTTAAGAGTCCTTATGGTTATCACATCATTAAATTAATCGAAATCAAGCAGGGTGACACCAAGAGTTTCGATGAGGTTCGTGAAGAACTTGTTCAGCAATACCGTAGAGAAAAAGCAGAAGAACAATTTTTTGATCGTGCAGACCTATTGACTGATCTAGTTTTTGAGCACCCTGAGACACTCGATATTGCGGCTCAGGAACTCAATCTTAGTGTCAAGAAATCCATTGCTTTTTCAAGAAATAGAGGACAGGGTATCGCTAGTTATGATCAAGTGCGTCAGGCTGCTTTTAGTGCGGATGTGCTGGAGTCGGGTAATAATAGTGACATCCTCACAGTAAGTGAAAATCATGTCGCCGTTGTTCGTGTTAATGACCACTCACCAGCCGCACCAAGAGCTTTAGCTGATGTGCGTGAGGAGATCATAAATCGTCTCCGTCAACAGCAGGCCAGTGATGAACTCCAGCAGCGTGGTAAAGACATTATTACTAAACTTGAAGCTGGCGAGGATGCCACTACTCTGGCGCAAGATAATGGTGCTGAGTGGTTAAATAGTGGTTATATCAATCGTGATGATGGCAGTGTTAATCGTCAGGTCCTGAATTTTGTCTTTCAAGTAAGTCGACCAACTGGTGATACAGATACTTCTTATGCAGGTGTGTCATTGCCCGGCGGTGACTATGTAATAGCAGCTGTTTCAGGTGTGAGAGATGGTGATCCAGCAGAGGTCGATGAGCAGGAGCGGCAAGCTATAGTTGATGACTATCGTAATACTAAGGGACAGCTATTAGCGACAAAAATCATGACGGCCTTAAAGGGGCGTGCCCATATTGTTGAATATCTCGATCAATTAGAGAATTAGTCCAGATCCTTGTCCTTGCTAATTCCGGTTATCCGGTTGTGGGTTGTTTGATAAATCGGTGTTGAATTGTTTTCAGTACGTCAGTTATTGCCTTGATGGGTATATCTGTCAGGGCAGGTTTTGAAAC
>CAZYTT010000175.1:0-2341 GCA_964650235.1 uncultured Gammaproteobacteria bacterium
ACTTTGTTAAGACTTTGACGCCCAAAATGACCGAGTACCCGGCTAATGGAATCAATGGGTTGCCGTGTTAAACGGCTGTTTCTGGACGGACACTAGATAGGCATTTCCAGCCACGTCGATGAATGCAAGATCCATTTCTTTTAGCCGATTGGCCATCTTTGGATTTACGTAGTCCGTAACGAGCATCCCTTTGTAAGGGGCGTCTTTTAACTGCTCGGCGACGAGACCGAGTTTCGCAGTTGTTAGATAGCGTTCTGTCTTGATCGCATAGGTTTTGGTATCGGCCGCGAATTCAATATCAGCCAATGCATCAAGGTATCGGCCCTTTCCGATGCGATGTTCATGAGCGACAACTTTTATTTGCACGCCTGTTGTTGCGGCGAACTTTTCGAGCGCTTGCCGCAACAATAGTTCCTCCTTGATGTTAGTTTATTGGAGTCTCGCATTGTAGCATCTGAAGGAAGGTGGCAATGCATATCGGCCATAGAGGCGAGAACTAGCCTGATACAGGGGGATACAGCCTACGTCCTCAAGGAAAGTTTCGGACAGCTTTGGGACTATCGCACTGAGCGAGGAGCACATGCTTTTTTCGAGCGCTGGAAAGACTCTCTGAAATGGCAGCGATTGGAGCCGTATCGCAAGTTTGCTAAGTTGATTGAATCTCATTGGGATGGGATTGCCTCCTATTGTCACCCAGAGAACAAAGTCAGCCTTGGGTTGGTCGAGGGGGTCAACAATAAAATCCGCGTTCTACACCTGCACCATATCCATCCCCGGAAAGTCTATATCTTGCCAGTACAGTTCGCACTTGGTGTACTCAATCTGTATTAATTCCGTCAAGTATGTCCAGAAATCCAATTCATTAACGGTCTCAGCCACAATGCTCGCTGGTAAAAAACGTTTCATCTCTGACACGAATTCTTTATGTAATTCAGGGACACGACCTATCTGTTCAACTCGTTCATTAAGTCGTTCCATAAACTCATCCAACTCGCGCCGATGATCAAGCACTTTCTTCGGCACCAATGCCAAAGGCAATGTGATGTTTTGCTGCTTAAGCCAGGCTATGTCCCATAAATCCCTGTATTTAATTCGGTTTGGTCGCAAAGCTAAGGCAACGATCTTGTCTGCCAGAATTTCTTCTCTACTTTGCACCTGAAGAATCAGGCCGGCTGTACCCATATCCACGCCATAGCGATTGAGCAATAACATAGGATGACGATCATAACTGGGCACGGTACAGATATCGATATTGATCTTTTGAGAAGGTAATTCCTTGTGCTCAGGACGAGTGATCACCTTCAACTTCCAGGTATCAACATTACCCGTATCACGTACTGGCTCAGTCACCTCAGCCGTTAGTCCATATCGAGTATATATTCCCTGCGTTACACACGTAGCAAGATCGGACAGCGTTTCGCGTTTAAATAAGTGCCCTGCAGTGAAATCGAGATCCTCACTTAATCGATTGGAACCATAACATGCTCTTAAACAACTCCCCCCTATAAAAGTTAAATCGGCCAGCAACCCCGCATTACCCATCTCACGCAAAATATCATGATGCAATAATTCTTTTTCAACTACGACTCGCAGAGAGTCTGAATCAGACTGGCTTTGCAGCGCCTGATCCACTAAATGATCAAATAAATTCACTCAATGCATCCTTGTCGATCAAATCCATATTTCGTCTGGCCACCTTCATATCTTTAAATGCCAACGCCACCGAAGCACGCCACAACCGACATCGCGTATCATAAGTAAGTTGATCCGCAATTGTGGCCGCTTGCTTCTTGGTATGCACAAACTCGATATGACCAAAATCACCACACTGCAGCACATAGCTACGCCCAGAGGACATCAACGTAATCCAGTTCATAGGAATTTGTGAAATGATCCCGGCATCACTCAAAGCTGATTCAAGACTAATATAGTTAAACTGATTTGCGCGTAACCTGGCCGCCGCGTGATACAACAAAAGACCCGCTGGAACAGTGACCTTAGGATATAGATATAAACCACGACATACTCGCCGCAACAGACCTTCCCGCTCAGATCTACTTAACATGACCTTGAATGCCCCACGACTTTGCTTAGGCAAAACAGCCTGTAAATCATCAAGGGTAAACAAGTAATGCTCTGAATCAGCTAAATCTGATAATACGTGTGCCAACTGTCTCACAGGCTGCATAAGAACCTCAATGGTCTACATAAAGTAACACATAGTGTAACTTAACGTAGACCATTGAGCTACTTTTTAACTCATCTCCACGGAAATAACACGCCATTGGCTCAACCTGAGATTCAATGATATTCCCGCAAGACGTTTCAGCTGCAACGTTTT
>CAZYTT010000176.1:0-2281 GCA_964650235.1 uncultured Gammaproteobacteria bacterium
TACAGGAAGTGCGTAGACAACACGAGAAACGAGTTTCCCCACGCGCCTATGTACCAAATCTTGTGGAAGTAAGGACAGCCCAGAATGAAATTGCCGAGGCGGTCAGTAGCGATATTAGCTTGACGGGTATGAGTTTACGCATAAATAATAGTGAAATCTCCCTGGATCAAGGTGATATCATTACTATGCTGTTAAAGATTCCAACCGAATCTTATGATGACTTTCGAACTAATGAACCGCTCCAGATCAGGGCCAAAGTCATTCGCATTCGAGATGATAAAGAGACACAAACGTATGCCGTACAATTCATAGATATTGACGAGGAATTGACGCACAAGATAGAACATAGTATCAAGTTTTTTAATATCTCACCACGCTATGCTAATAATGAACTCACGACAGAAATAGCGCTTAACCTGCCTCTACAACAGGACAATAGCTAATTAGAATCTCCCCGCAATTCATTATCAAGGATTGCGGGGAGTATATATCCGACTCAATCGAAACAATCCATTTATCCCTGCATCACTGGTAAAATAGAGTGCGCCATCTGGACCTATGGCCGCACCGACAGGTCGGGCCCAACGTCGGCCTTCACTATCCTGAAAACCTGTAACAAGATCCTCTACGCCACTTGCCTGCCCCTGATCAAAACGAACCAGAACTAGCTTGGGTTCGCGACGGCTGGCGGGATCCCCCCAAAATTTACCATCTGGTGCAGTCCCCCAGGAACCATGCAAGGCAACAATTGCATCTTCACTAAGACTATCATCCATTGCCCCTGCTGGAATAAATGTTAATCCCATGGGGGCACTACGGGCAGGGAATGTAGCTTCGGGTATCGAGACGGTATTAATTGGCCGCGGTGCTGCACTCGAAATACAGGGATCAACCGTCATAGCTTTACCATTATATTGAAACCAGGGCATGCCGTGAAACGAACCATCATCAAGCCGGCTAAAATATTCAGGCGGCTGATCGAAACCCAGGTGGTCGGGGCCGTTATTGGTTGCATACATAACCTCGGTCTTATCGCGCCAGGCAAAGCTCACCGGGTTTCGAAGTCCACTCGCAAATACCTGCCATTGCGGAAATAGACTGTTAGTTTCATTTAATACCAGCAACCCACCCCGACGCCGATTAACATCGTAGTCTGCCCCAAGATATTCATCACTACAGTTCCCACGAATGCCCAAGCTTAAATAGACTCGGCCATCGGGCCCTATGGCTACGGTACGACTATTATGTCCACTTCCTGCTGGTAATGGCAAGATAATTGTTACTGCATCAGCATTGATTTGAGACTGACCCTGGCGGTAATTTGCTCGATACAGGCCATCATGACGAGCAATGAGTATTTCGCCCTCACGGGTGGCTACACTATGCGGATACTTTGACAGGGTTACCAGCGTTAAAGGTGAGGTATAAGGTGGTGGTAAACGATAGATGGCGCCTGATTTCGACCCTATAAATAAATCACCATTGCCACTAAAGTGTAGCATCCTGGGACTGTCCAATGACGTCGTTAACAACTCCAGCAGATAACCTTGAGGCACCTGAACGATGAAGTTTTTGGAGTTTATTCTCAGTAGCTGGTCATGTAGCGGCAGTTCCTGCCCACCAATGACTACTTCAGTAAATAATAACTGATAAACCAGGACAACAAATGCGCACTGCCTGCCATTCACGACTAAAATAAAAGCTAGACGATTCGTAAAATTTATACGGACTCGGCAGTTGTTTTAACCAGGCTATGTCGCAAAATCGTATTATTCGGGATAACCTTAAATACCTCTGCGAACACTGATAACAGGTGTGTCGAGGTAATAATCCCAACCAGCCTGTCGTTTTCAACAACCGGCAAGGAGCCAATCTGCTCCACGGCCATGATATTGGCAGCTGCCTCCAGTTTTTCATCAGGTGCAATGGTGAAGAGATGACGCCGCATCAATGTCCTGACCTTTCGATTGGATACCGTCAGTTGCTTACCATCCTTACCTTCATGGATTTTATGTTTTGGAATTTCGCTAATCTTGCGCAGATCATGTTGCGACAACATACCCACTAATTTTCCATCATCTGCTACAACCGGCAGATGATGTATTTTTTCATAATGAAAGAGAAAGGCGGCCCTGTCTATTTTATCCTCTGGTGATAGAGTCATAAAATCCATAGCCATAAAATCACAGACTTTCATTACGTCCCCTCCGTAGAATGAAATTTATAAATCTGATGTTAATGATTAAAATAACAAACCCCACAGAATGTTATTTAACTCCCT
>CAZYTT010000177.1:0-2278 GCA_964650235.1 uncultured Gammaproteobacteria bacterium
GCGTTGGCTATCGGCGACTAACCGCCCTCGCGTCGCTCTCCATGGCGGTCAGCGAGTGTTGATGCCAATTCATTTTTATAATCTAAATGTTCAACGATATGTGACGCATATATTTCATGGAACACATCGTCAGAGAATTGTGACAAATCATTTGCATTACAGACATGGTCCACATTAGGCGCCGGGTTTGCATTTAATATTTCCCAATCATCCACTTGTTGTTTACCACCTATATGTAATTTTCTTTTCAAATTTATTACCCCGTATACACCTAAAAGGTTTATAGATAGCGACTAACTATCTGTGTGCATATATTGGTGATGTTTGCTATCTTTCTCAGTCTTACTGGATCGGCCAGAGATGGTTTATAAAAGCTCGACAAGAGCGGAGAACTTCGGCAAGCTGTTGACTGATTTTGGCATAACTATCTATTCATCCTTGGAAATTGCCATTACGGCAAAGTCACGGCAATATATTTGCCGTCATCCTAACGATACATTGCAGCTGATCCGCACGTCAAACCACAACACATTTTATCGCAAAAGTTAGTTTCAAACTACGTATATACCTCACGCGTTGCCCTGCTTCCTGTTAAACTGGCGGCATATTTCAGGGTATAAGCTCCTGTTAATTTCATGTTCACATACCAAGAGGCAGTCCATGTCACATGGCTCTAAGAAGGCTGTTTTAACCGCAGTTGCCAGTAATTTCACCGTAACGATTGCCAAGTTTATAGGTTTTTTATTCAGTGGCTCCAGCGCACTATTGGCCGAGGCGGTGCATTCACTGGCGGATACTGCCAATCAGGTCCTACTCTATGTCGGGCTACGTCGTTCCGAGCGTGATGCTGATCAACATCACCAGTTTGGTTATGGCCAGGAGCGTTATTTCTGGAACCTGGTATCAGCGGTTACAATCTTCTTTGTTGGTTGTGCCTACACCATCATGCATGCGATGGAACAACTGATCCATGACGAAAATCCCGAGATCTCGGTTATCGCCTTTGTCATTGTCGGACTGGCCTTTGTTGTCGAGGGTTATTCCTTTATGGTGGCCTTCAATGTATTCCGTGAACAGAGCAAGGCCGCCGGGCAAACACTCCAGGTCTACTTCAGTGAGACCCGCGACCCAACCACACTGGCCATCCTGATCGAAGACTCTGTAGCTATGCTGGGCCTGTGCTTCGCCCTGATCGGCATGTTACTGGCCGCCCTCACCGGACTTGCAGTCTTTGATGCCATTGCGGCTATACTGATTGGTCTACTGATGGGCTTTCTGTCGTACTACCTTGCCATCGTTAATCGTAAATATCTGCTCAATACAGCCGATGAACCACTCATTGAAAAAGCCCATAGCATCTGGCAGCACGACAACCGGATTCAGAATATTCAGCGGATCAACAGCATTGTATTATCACCCCAGGAGAGCCTGTTAATGGCTGATGTTGAACTGCGTGAAGAGACGATGTTTGCCAATATGAGTCGGAAAGAGATCGCCCAGGGTATTCGTATGATGCGGCGACTGGATGAGATTCGCCGGGCAATGGAGGCCGACGTGCGCAAGGCCTCTCCACAGGCGAATCATATCTTCATTGAGTTCGGTCTGCCCGATAAACCTGCACCGGACAAGCCGGAGGCCCAAGTGGTCTAGGCCTCCCTCAGCAGACTGGAAGCTATGGGGTATCGGAGCCTACATTAATATTCCTCGTCTGACACTCGACCTGATGACTTAGTTTTTGATACACCCCCAGACCGACGATGCACAGAATACCGGCCAGTAACAGGAAGGTTTGATAGATCAGGGTCGAAATGTCTCTATTGGCCGAATCAAAGATGAATGCCAGCGCCTCAAGACAAACGGCAATGGTGATAATCACCACGAATTTGGTCAGCGTCTCTCTGGACTCACGGGGTGATGCCAGTTCACATCCCTTGAGCACCTCTTCTTCTAGCAGATATTTGGCGACATCAAAGACGGCCTTGGCGATAACGATAAAACCAATGGCATCGAGCAAGGCGGTAACCAACTCCCATTTATTGTTCAGGGTCTCTCAGATATCATGGAGCCCAACACCCATCATAATCATACTGATTGATGCCAGTGACACGCTGATAAAACCATACAGGCCCCGACTAAACAATTCTGTAATTTTATCATCGTCCATTACTCCTTTTTCCAGCACTGTATTTAACTCGTATCGCTACTATTACGCTCTAAATATTAATAGCTTAACGTATTATTTTAACACCTAAATCCGATACCTAGCATTCACTCGCTC
>CAZYTT010000178.1:0-2265 GCA_964650235.1 uncultured Gammaproteobacteria bacterium
GGGTCTGGTCGAGGGTGATAGCCTGGCCATCGGCGCTGAGGCGCAATTGGGTATCGAGACTGATTTTGAGCTGCTGATCCTGAACCGGGGTGCCGGTGATAGTGGTCTTTAAGCTTATAGGGATGGGGCTATCTGCCTTAATCTGGCCGGTCTGCAGTGACAGACTGGTCAAGCTGAGCTGTTGGTCAGTGCTGGCATCGTTCCAGTTGATGGTGGTATTGCGCATGTCGATGCCATTGATAGCCAGCCTGGCCAGGTCTATCGGGTTGTGCTCTGCTGCGCCTGGTGCAGGTTGGCTAGGTGCAGTGCTCATGTTCGACGGTGCCTGGTCGGTGGAACTGTCAGACTGATTAAAGTCCCAGTTATTCTGGCCCTTTTTTTTGGTGATAAGGTTGGCGGTCAGGCCATCCAGGATGATGGTGTCAGCCTCGAGCCGCTGTTGTAATAAAGGCAGTATACGGGCCTTGATGCTGGCCCTGTTAACATCAATAAAGGACTGATCCTGCTGCCAATCTTTCGGACCGCTGAGCTGCACAGCGCCTAACTCAATGCCTATCCACGGAAACAGGTGCAGGGTCAGTGGTTCCGCTAGCGTCAGTGTCCGTCCGGTCTCGGCTCGGACCTGCTCGGTGATGGTGTCTCGGTATTTATTGGGGTCGAAGGTGGCGATCAGATAGATAGCGGCCACTACCATTAGTGTCAGACTGATTAAGGCAATCCTGACTATCAATTTGACGGGTCTGTTCACGCTGAATATTCCTGATTCGGTTGTTGATGACATCGTCCGGTCGCTTAATTGGCGCGGCGTTTGGAATCTTGTTAACGGGTTATGGTAACCTATCGGCTTTTAATGTGGCAGTATCCATGGCAGAGACACAAGTTAAGGCGGTGACACTCAAGCATGACACGGCGGGTGAGGGCCCGGCCGAGTTTTATTTTGAGGTTTTTGACAAGCAGGACCGGATGAAGCGGGCGATCAAGATCTTGCTGCTTTGCTGGTTTGGGGCATTACTGTCATTACCGATCATTTTTGCCCACTGGGTTCTGGTCCCGGGTTTTTTTCTGGCCGGACCCTACATGGCCTATCGCTATTACAACACCACTGAAGTGCCTAAAAAAATTGCAGGTGTCTGTCCATCCTGTGGTGGTGATATGGAGCTGATGGTCGAGTCAACGGATAAATTACCTATGTGGCGCTATTGTTCGGTCTGTAATGCGTCACTTCATATTGAAGAAACATCTACCGCACGCTGATCGTGCTGTTACAGGGGGATTAATGCGCGGGATTTTTGCACTGTTTGTTTTGGGAATGATGCTGGTGTCCGGTGCGGCAACGATCACCCTGATGTTGTACCTGTTCGGCTTTATCGGTAACAGTTGATCCGGCGTCAATTACGAATAATTGTTGGAGCGGGTGATGGGAATCGAACCCACGTTTGAAGCTTGGGAAGCTCCAGTTCTACCATTGAACTACACCCGCTGAACCATCAGATCCGCAGTCTACATCTTGTTAGCCACGAGTGTCACTAGCTGATTTTGGCATTGTTGATGTCCGGGACGGCATGATGACCAGAATATTTTCTATGGGTAGTTATGTCAGACAAGTCTTTTTCAGTAGATACACATCTCCGGCAGGCTGAAAAACACCTGAAGAAGGGTGAGTTTATCCAGGCACGCCAGTGTTATCAGGATGTGCTGGACAGATTTCCGCAGAACCAGGCGGCTATCGCAGGCCTAGCTGAGATCGGCAGGCGTGCCCCTCGGGCGGTGGCCAGTACGCCCGGTCAGCAACAATTCAATACCGTCGTTGAACTGTATTCTCTTGGACAGATGACAGAAGCACTGCGGCAGGGGCTGGCATTAGCGCAAAAGTACCCCAAGGTGCCCCGGTTGATGGTAGTGCTGGCAGCCATCTATGAAAGTAGCGGCGATGACAACCAGGCGGTTGAATATCTTGATAAAGCACTGAAGCTAAACCCCCGCGATGACAGCACCTGTCGGCGTCTCGGTAATCTGTATTTTAAACGGGGCATGTATGAGGAGGCCGTTGCCCACCATTGGCAGGCAGTGCAGATCAATCCCAGCAACTTCACCAGTTATAACAATCTGGGCGTTGCCTATAATCAACTCGGTAATGATGTCGAGGCCGTCGCCTGTTACCAGCAGGCTATAGCACTCAATCCAGACAGTGCGCAGCTCTATAATAACCTGGGTTCAACGCTGAATAATCTGGCCCGTGATGAAGAGTCGGTGCCCTATTATCGC
>CAZYTT010000179.1:0-2228 GCA_964650235.1 uncultured Gammaproteobacteria bacterium
ACGAGGTCCATGCAGATTAACCGGGTTGCTGCTGACTATAGCCTGACCCTATTAAGCCAATAATGAGGGATATAAAACCATGAGATGGTTTATTGGTTGCTATCGCCTGATAGGGACAATCTGACTCAAAGTAACTGCAATTTCTTGAAAAATTTTGAGGGTTAACGGGTCAGACAAAAGAAGGTAATAGCATTTTTTCTGATTGTTTTCATGGTCTTATCAGTTAATTTGACTGATAGCATTATTGGTCGTATGGGGTTTGATCCCAATTATTTGCTAGTGGTTGTGATAGCCGTATTAACTAGTTTTATGGTTGCTCGGCGAGGATTGATAATTGTTATCAGCGCAGCCGGTCTAGCTATTGTCGCAAATATGCCTGTTATCGTGATCTATGGTGTCGATCGTGATCATGCCGCAGCAGTGCTCATAGCGTTGCTTATAATACCTATGCCATAAATTTAATAGAACAGTAACAGAAGGTTAACATCGGAGCCAACTGATAAGTCAGGTGGCTCCGATGTCTAGTGCTAGTTTTGCTGGTTGATTAAACTGGAAGATTTGTAAATATAGGTTTCCAGATCAAGGAGATGCCATTTATCGAGATCAAGGATAAGTTTTTTACCACTTAGAAATTCAATGACAACTTTAGTTAGTTTGCCAGAGTCATAACTAACAGCACAGATCTTTAATAACTGTCCCGTCAGATTAACGTACCAATTTCCCACTACAGGTTTCTGTCGAATAGCCATATTTCACTCTCACAGTATTAGGCCGCCATACATCATGTACAGGCGGTATCGCTTACAAGACTACAAGAGTATAGCAAAATATATGCTAGACTACTAGCTTAGTTAAAAAAAGAACATTTAATACAGCATGTTAACAGATATCATCTGGTTTTCGAATAGGGCGTTTTTCCCGCCTCGCCACTTTAGTACAAAAAAAGGGGCGTAATAACGCCCCTTATGAGTGATGCACTTTAGTCGATGTAATCTACATTGGACTAATTTACATTAAATTTACCAATGATGTCTTTTAGCATTGAGGCATAATTGCTTAGGGAATTACTCGTGCCTGCTATTTGTTCAGCACCTTTATCATTATTGGCGGCAACCTCAATAATGGCAGCAACATTGCGATTAATTTCTTCAGCAACTGCACTTTGTTCTTCAGAGGCCGCCGCAATTTGAGTATTCATATCAGTAATTTGCGCCACAATTTCATTGATTTCATCGAGTGCCATACCTGCCGTAGTTGCCTGGCTTACGCTGGTTGACGCCTTTTCCTGGCTGACGAGCATTACATTTACAGCATTTTTGGCACCGTCCTGTAATTGTTGAATCATGTTCTGAATTTCCTGAGTCGCCTCATGGGTGCGGGTTGCTAGGCTTCTTACCTCATCAGCAACAACGGCAAATCCGCGACCCTGCTCGCCAGCCCGGGCTGCCTCAATGGCGGCGTTGAGGGCGAGAAGATTGGTCTGTTCGGCAATAGATTGAATGACCGTCAATATACTACCAATTTTATTGGAGTTTTCTTCTAGGTCATTAATCACTGAACTTGCGTCCTTAACTTCATTGGCAAGTGCTTCAATTGATTCTATGGTGCTGTGCACCACTGCCTTACCATTCATCGATTTATCACTGGCATTATTTGTTGCATCAGCAGCGGATACGGCATTACGGGCAATTTCGCTGACTGTTGCAGACATTTCCGTCATTGCTGTAGCTACCTGATCGGTTTCCATGCGCTGTTTCTGCACCCCCAGACGTGTCTGCTCTGTGACACTTGACATACCCTCAGAGGACTGGCCCAGGCTATTGGTCACGGTCGAAACTTCGACCATCATGGAGCGAAGCATCTCAGAAAACTTGTTAAATTCAGCAATAATAGCGCCGATCTCATCGTTATGTTCTTGGTTTATGCGCTTGGTTAAATCACCGTTGCCTTTATTTATTTCAATAAGTGAGCTAAGGAGGTTATTAACCGGTGGAATAACCTTTGAGTAGATCAGTGCCAGTACAATACCAATGATCATTAGCAAACCAATGCTAAACATCACGATCATGTGATCAACGTATTTCTCTGTCTTTGATGTGTTGGCACTGGCCTGTTCAAGTCGATATAAAATATTGTTCGAAATTTCATCGAGTTTGTTGGCAAGAATCGCTGAGCGCGCATCAAAACCGGACTCAGGCTGTTGCATTAAGGCATTCCCTGCTTCACGG
>CAZYTT010000180.1:0-2152 GCA_964650235.1 uncultured Gammaproteobacteria bacterium
CACCTCACCACACACTCTGAGAGACGTGCAGCATGTATTATGAAATATTGTCTTGTGACCGAGTGTCTCACTGAAGTTATTGTTAATCAGGCGCCAACCGATATTGAGCTGTTAACGATGGCGTTGGCCAAGACTGCAGGGCGCATAATAAATATTAAAAGCAAGGTCATTGGTGAGCGACAAAAGTGGCTGGAAATGGCATTGGCCAATGCCCAGCAGGATCTTCTGAGTAAACTGTCCAGTAGAGATAATTTATATAAAAGATTTAGTAGCCTACAAGGGGAATTAAATCTTGATTCTATGCCAGCAAGGCTGGAATGTTTTGATATCAGTCATATTTCTGGGCAGAAGACTGTGGCCTCATGTGTGGTCATGACTCGTGAAGGGTTGTTGAAATCAGATTACCGTCGCTTCAATATCCAGGATATTACCCCAGGTGATGACTATGCGGCGATGAAACAGGCCATCCAGCGGCGCTATACACGAATTAAAAAGGGTGAAGGGAAGTTGCCGGACCTGTTGTTAATTGACGGTGGTAAGGGGCAGGTACGTCAGGCAGTGGCTGTACTTGAAGAGTTACAGATTACAGGTATCATGATTATCGGGGTTGCGAAAGGCCCGGAGCGACGCCCAGGTGAAGAGTGGCTGTATTTACCGGAGCTGGGAGGTAAAGAGTTTCGCCTCGCAGCAAGCTCGCCAGCTTTACATTTAATCCAGCACCTGCGGGATGAGGCCCATCGATTTGCAATTACCGGGCACCGTCAACGGCGCCAACGAGCTCAGAACACCTCTACGCTGGAGCAAATTGCCGGGATAGGGGCAGGGCGTAGGCGTCTTCTTCTCAAGCAATTCGGGGGGATACAGGGTGTGGCTCGGGCAGGTGTTGAGGACCTGACCACAGTCAAGGGGATAAACCGTGAGCTAGCACAAAGGATTTATGATACCTTTCATGTTGGACAGAAAGAATAGTATTCAGTAATCAACACGATATAACCCTGGCAACAAATCAGCATCGATTATTAGACGACATGATTAACACCCCAACCATACTGACACTGTTACGGATAGGTCTGATACCTGTTTTTGTTATATTTTTCTATTTGCCGGTATCCTGGTCGCATATAGCGGCAACAGCTATATTTTCTCTGGCTGCAATCACCGACTGGTTTGATGGTTATCTGGCCCGAAAACTCGGGCAGACATCATCCTTTGGTGCTTTTTTAGACCCTGTCGCCGACAAGCTCATGGTCGCTGTGGCCCTGGTCCTTATCGTGCAGTCAGAGCCCAGTGTCTGGGTGGCTATACCGGCCGCTATCATTATCGGTCGTGAAATTACAGTATCTGCCCTCCGCGAGTGGATGGCCGAGATTGGCAAGAGTTCCAGGGTGGCCGTCAGCCAGTTAGGGAAGATCAAGACTACGGCCCAGATGACAGCATTGATAGTACTTATCTACAAGGCCCCGTTTCTGGGATTACCAATGAAGGAGATTGGCATTGTTTCGCTGTATATAGCGGCTATCCTGACCCTGTGGTCAATGACTGCATATCTGGCTAAGGCATGGTCAACCTTTATTGAAAACCCTGATTTGTAGAAATTTAGTAATTTCATCCTTTTAACCGTCATACCAGGTTTATTAGGCTTGACACTTTCAGCTAGATATATAAAATAGGCGCTTCTTTAAATGCAGGCGGGAATAGCTCAGCTGGTAGAGCACAACCTTGCCAAGGTTGGGGTCGCGAGTTCGAATCTCGTTTCCCGCTCCAAATCATATTTACTGCGGATTTCGTGACTCGCAGCTCATAACCCAAATGGCTGGGTGGCAGAGTGGTTATGCAGCGGCCTGCAAAGCCGTGGACCTCGGTTCGATTCCGGGCCCAGCCTCCATTTCCACATTGTGTGGGATCCAGTACAGTTCTGGTTTCTACCAATGCCCGGGTGGTGAAACTGGTAGACACAAGGGACTTAAAATCCCTCGGTAGAAATACCGTGCCGGTTCGATTCCGGCCCCGGGCACCATTAAAATCAATAGGTTATTGATTGGATGCATAAGATCAATGCAGTCCCGGCCACGACACACCAGGCTCCACTCTAATCAACATTAGTGCCGCTATCTCGTTATTGATTTATGACATCCATGTCAGAAATCGACTC
>CAZYTT010000181.1:0-2143 GCA_964650235.1 uncultured Gammaproteobacteria bacterium
ACCTGGATAAGGACTTTCCTACTAATGTACTCAAGCTGGCGCGGGCGATTGAACCATCGTTAATGGATCTTAAGCAACATGTGTTTTATGACTGGGGACTGGGTTCTTATCATGATCGCGTCAGTGCCGGTGTCAGTGGTCGGGGTATTCATAAAAACATCCTCGATGGCTATCGCTACATCGTTCAGAATTATGCCGACAATGACAAAATCTATCTGTTTGGATTTAGTCGCGGCGCCTACACTGTCAGGGCGCTGTGTGGATTAATCAACAATTGCGGCATTCTCAAGCGTGCTGATGCCTCGCTGATCGCCAAGGCCTGGGGGATCTACAAGAGTCCGCAACGCAAAAATCATCCCAGTGGTGAGGCAGCGATACAATTCAGGGCAGCACACAGTCACGTGGATAAAAAGGTCCACTTTGTTGGGGTGTGGGATACCGTTGGCGCATTGGGTATCCCTTTTAGTCTGATGGGTCTGTTTGATCGCAACGATGAATTTTATGATACAAAGATGGGTGCCAATGTTGGCTTTGCCCGACATGCACTTGCTATCGATGAACAGCGGGAAGATTTTGCCCCGACGGTATGGACGCCGAATTATGGTGTGGACCTGAAACAGGTCTGGTTTTCCGGTATGCATGCTGATATTGGTGGTTCCTATCCACCTGATAAGGCAGGATTGCGTGTCTCTGATATCTCGCTACGATGGCTGTTGGCTGAGGCGGTCGTTGCGGGTTTGCATATCGAGTCGCATCTAATCGATTCATTAACCGATGCTGCTATTAATGGTAAACTGCATCGATCACGCAATCACGTCTTCAGGTTAAAGTCACCACTGCATCGGTCACTGGCAATAAAAGACAAGCCAACTTTGATCCATCAAAGCGTTATGGCTCGCTATCAGGCTGATGCTTCTTATCGGCCACCCCAGTTAGTCGGGTTATTGGAACAGGTCGGTGGCTGGGCGAATGTGCCGTTACAGAATTGAGTGATTCACTGACACTGTTGATTGAATGCCAGAAACAATGCGCGTGCCGGAGATCGCCATCAATAATAATGTTCATACTAGATGCTAAATAATCATCATATCCATCGACGCAGAAATCGGGATTTGGGTATCTTTGAGCTGGTAGCAATTGCCCTTGGTGGCATGGTCGGTGGTGGCATTTTCACTATACTGGGTCTTGCCGTGTCAATCATCGGTGTCTATACGCCTGTTGCCATTGTCATCGGTGGCGTCATTGCGGCACTGGCTGCCTACGCCTATATCAAGCTGGGTGTCTTTTATAAAGATGAAGGTGCAACCTATTCCTTTTTTAAAAAAACCTTTCCGCGCTCGCCCTTTGCAGCAGCACTGATCGGCTGGTGGGTAATCTTTGGTTACATCAGTACTATGGCGCTCTATGCCTATACCTTTTCTTCTTACGCCATTAGTAGTTTTACCTTTGCCGATAACGAGTGGGTCAGAAAGGCTGTCGCCGGCGTCATCATTCTGATTTTTACCCTGGTGAATATCTGGAGTGTGAAGGGCATGGGCAAGATTGAAGACCTGATGGTCTATTCAAAACTCATTATCCTGGTCTTTGTCTCCTATGTGCTTATTAACAATAGTAATGTCAGCCTGCCAGTACTTATTCAAAATCAAGCAGATGTAGGTGTCCTGTCTGTGCTCATTGTTGCCTCACTGACCTTTGTCGCCTATGAGGGTTTCCAGCTGGTAATCAATGCAGTTAAGGAGATGGAAGAACCCGAGAAAGATATCCCCAGGGCAATATATCTGGCTTTATTTTCTGCTGTGCTGATTTATGTAGTGATTGCGATAGGCGCGATTCTGGCAATCCCGTTTGAAGAGATTATCAATAATAAGGAATATGCACTGGCTGCCGGGGCCGGTAGTGTTCTAGGTTCGTGGGGTGCAAATCTGGTCATGCTGGGCGCCTTGCTGGCCACCAGCAGTGCAATTAGCGGCACAGTGTTTGGGGCGTCACGACAGATGGCGGTGATCGCCCATGATGGTTATCTGCCCGCCGTATTAAACACGCGCAAAAACCGTATCCCCATCTACGCCATCATAACGATGTCGGTGCTGGCATTTGTGCTGGTGTTGTTAGGTAGTCTTCAGGTTATCCTCGAGTTTGGCAG
>CAZYTT010000182.1:0-2090 GCA_964650235.1 uncultured Gammaproteobacteria bacterium
AAATATTTTTAATATTTAGCATTATAATTGCTACGTCCTGTGGGTTACCAAAGTTAGAGGTGCTAAACAGTGACGATATCATTCTGGCTTTCGGCGATAGCCTGACTCTTGGTGTAGGTGTAAATAATGAGCAAAGTTATCCGAGTGTCCTCTCTGAATTGAGTGGGTTTGAAGTTATTAACTCAGGGATTTCTGGAGAAACAACCAATGAGGGGCTGTCAAGACTGCCCGTTGTATTAAAGAGATACCACCCGGAAATATTAATTCTGCTGGAGGGTGGTAACGATATCCTCCAAAATATTAATAAACCACAAATTAAACATAATCTTCGTAGCATGATAGAAGTTGCAATAAGCTATGATGTTCAGGTTGTTCTTATCGGTGTCCCGGAGAAAAAGCTGTTTTCGAACTCATCTGCTTTGTATGGCGAGCTGGCAAAGGAATATGACCTGGCCTATGATGGAAAAATTATTGGTAGTCTAATGCGTAGTCCATCCAGGAAATCTGACTCTGTACATTTCAATAAAAACGGATATCGAGAGTTAGCAAAAACAGTCTATGAGTTATTGATAGAAAATGGTGCAATTGATTAGCATCGAGTCTTCATAAACATTGCTTATCGTTATTAATGAATGATGTAATATAATACGAGTGGAAGCACAGAAATACTTAATCGACCGTATCAACCATACTGTTAAATATGAACTGGATGATCAATAGTTAGAGATGATAGAGCCGGATGACTATAGTGATGGATGAAAAGGAACTCGATAAATTTAGACAGCAATTGCTTCAGATGCGATTTGAACTAATGAGTTTAAGCAGTACATCTGACGATGCCGCGAAGCCGGTGGAGCTCGATCAAAATGCCGTTGGCAGACTCTCTCGAATGGATGCGATGCGTGCGCAAGGCATGGCGTTTGAGACAAAGGGGCGACGACAACAACAGCTAGCAAGAATCGAAGGCGCATTAAGTCGCATGGACGCTGGTGATTATGGGTTCTGTCTCACGTGTGGTGAGGAAATATACTCGCGCAGATTGGACGTGGATCCTTCTTATACACAATGCATTATTTGTGCAGATAAATGACTGATAACCAGGGGGCTGATCTTCCTTCAATAATTCGGGTCATAATAATCAGATTCAGGTACACATTAATGATGTCATGAGTTAGACGATGTACGTAGTATATATGCACCAAAAAATTAAACAGGAGGTCGTGTTATGGTCAGGTCTCTGAAATTGAGATTGTTGAGTAAAAATTTGTAACTGCCCTCTGTTTTTTATGTATTCGCAATTAATTCAGAGCAACTATTATGAAAAAAGTAGCCATTGGTCAAGAGAAGCGAATTGTACTGAATAAAGAAAAGACTATTATGCTAGCGATAAAGATGATCGAGAAGGGTGCTGCAGGTGGTGCTCAATTAGTTGTCTTTCCCTAGGAATTTATATGCGTTATCCCGCATGGATTTGGCGACTTCGCCCTAGGGGCGACTGGGGTATAAATTATGAAGTGTGATGTTTATCATACTGTGACGCTATGTCCCTTTTTACACTATCGGTGTAAACACCTGCCACCTGATAATCATACATGTCATCAGTCAGCGTAAGCGAGGAGGGGGGCTTGACCACCAGGCGAAAAGAACAGATTGTGGCTCTACTAAAGGGCATCGAGACTGGTGACACGACGTCTGTTACAGTTGTTAATCCAGGCAAGTACATCCAGCACAATCCCCAGACCCACGAAGGTGGCGAAGGCCTGGCTGCATTATTCAAGCGGCTGTCAAAGACCAACTCACGGGTTAATATCGTCCGGGTTTTTTTTCTGATGCGATTATGCGTTTGGCCATACGGAGTTCGACTTTAGTACGTCCAGAGTCGGGTTTGAGGTATTACGCTTTCAAGGTGATAACACCGTTGAGCATTGGGATAACATTCAATCGCGGGAGGGCCCAAATCATTCGGGGCATACGATGGTCGATGGTCAAGCGGCTGTACAGGACCTGGGTTTGACCGAATCAAATCGTACATTGGTGAGCAATTTTGTCACCGCGGTCCTGATAGGCTGTCAACTGGAAAAGCTATCAGA
>CAZYTT010000183.1:0-2000 GCA_964650235.1 uncultured Gammaproteobacteria bacterium
AACTCAGAGCAGGAAAACTCAAAAAATACGTGGCACTAAACTGGGGAGGTTTACAGAAACACTTTAGCCCACCGAGTTTAAGTGGCTGTGTTTATTATCGTAACTGTTAAATTGCACTCATATTTGATCCTATAATTGCAATGGTTATTGATCCACATACATTCAACAAACTAATAATTATAATTCATATTATAAACATTGGTGCCGGGTCAGTATTAAATGCAAAAAATCTATGTCCTGGGTCATTCGAGGACGCAAATCAACAGAAGGTGTTAACGCATGATGATTTCACCGCAGGAAAAGAAGCACTACCGTATCGCTATTAGCCATCTTGGCTTTCGCCCCTTCTTCCTCGTTGGTTGCCTGTTCAGTGCCGGTGCAATGTTTGTCTGGTTGTTGGTGATGCAATTCAATCTGCAACCGGCGACCTTTGCCCGACTCGGTGCCATCAACTGGCACGGCCACGAAATGATCTACGGTTTCGGTATGGCAGTGATTGCCGGTTTTCTGCTCACCGCTGTGCGCAACTGGACCTCGGTGCAAACCGTGCATGGACCGAAGCTGCTGTTGCTGGTGCTGCTCTGGTTATTGCCACGGCTGTTGCTGTTTATCCGTGGTGAAAACTATCTCTGGCTGGCGGCGCTCTGCGATCTCGCCTTTAACCTCTGGCTTTGTGCCGCGCTGATGCTGCCGGTGATCAAGGTTCGTCAGTGGGCACAGGTGGGACCCCTTTCCAAAGTGCCCCTGCTGGCGTTGAGCAATGCACTCTTCTATGCCGAATTGCTTTACGGTATGGAGGGTGGCGTGCGCATGAGTCTCTACAGCGGGATTTATCTGATTACCTCCCTGATCCTGCTGATGGGTCGACGGGTTATTCCCTTCTTCATCGAACGGGGGGTGGGCTATCCGACCAGCCTGCGCAATCGGCTCTGGGTTGATCGCAGTAACCTGGTTGTCATGCTGGTTTTCTGGTTTCTCGCCGTCTTCACACCCTATGCAACATTGGCCGCGATAGCCGCACTGGTGCTGGCCGCATTACAGGGTGTACGTCTGTACGACTGGTACACGCCGGGGCTGTGGAAAAAACCGCTACTGTGGGTGTTGTATCTGGCCTTTGTCTGGCTGGTGATCGGATTTCTGTTGACCGGTCTTTCGTTACTTGGGGTGTTAGATGGCAAAGCCGCGCTACATGCTTTAAGTGCCGGTGCCATTGGCATGTTAACCATGGGCATGATGGCGCGGGTAGCCTATGGTCACACCGGACGTAATGTCTTCGAGCCGCCGCGCTATCTCGGTCCACTTTTTTCCATGCTATTCATCGCTGCGCTGCTTCGGGTCTTCGGGCCGCTGGCCGATATCAGTCACTACCTGTTCTGGATCAGCAGCGCACAGCTGCTCTGGGTCCTTTCATTCGGTGCCTTTGCCCTGCTCTATGCGCCGTTGTTAATCAAGCCAAGAGTAGACGGCTCTTACGGTTAGGTCGGAGCTTCCCTTCTATGGTTGATAAGTTTAGAGTCCGTATGATGATACGGAGTCGAGGACTTTTGCCAAGATTATCCTTGTGTCGGAGTGACATGTCCTGGAAAAATGCTTGACTCCGTACTCTACTACAGGATGTCTATGGCGAATTGTTAATCAGGCAGTAAGCGGTGTTTGAAAAAGTCCATTGCAATGACTTTTCCAAGGAAAATGATTCAAACTGTTTGATCTTTTAGTTGGTGGCTTACCAAACTCAGTGGGTGGAGAGCCATCAAGTGATGAATGTACCCGATAATTGTTATAGTAATCCCTGAAGTCAGCCAGTTTTCTTTCAAGGTCAGCCGAATTCCAAAACAATGTATGATCGAGACACTCTCGCCGGATAGTACCAATCAATCGCTCAATATAGGGATGTGATGTGGGTGTATAAGGAATAGTCTTGATTTCATCAATAGCTAATATTCTCAGATTGGCTCGCCATCGGTGAAACTTAAAAAGGGGATCATTATCTGTGCTGAGAT
>CAZYTT010000184.1:0-1955 GCA_964650235.1 uncultured Gammaproteobacteria bacterium
TGGGCCACTTCCCACAAGTGACCATCCAGGTCTTTGAAATACCCACTATAACCACCCCAAAAGACCTTTTGCGGTCTCTTAACACAGATTGCTCCGGCATTAACTGCCTGCTCGATGACCCGGTCCACCTCTGCCTCAGACTGGACATTATGCGCCAGAGTGACAGCAGCGAAGCCACTACCCTCAGCATCTACCTGGGCATCAGCGGCCAGTGCTTCGCGACTGTATAGCCCTAACCAGGTCCCGTTTAAGGCAAAAAAAGCCACACCAGGATCAGACGCCATCCGCGGGAAACCCAGCCCCTGCTGATAGAAAGTCACTGCGGCTTCAAGATCCTGCACCCCTAAAGTGATCATACTAATACGTGCGTCCATACCCCTCCTTATATTCATGCCACCCAGCCTGTGTCGCCTTCAGGCCTATTCTATCGTGAATCTTAAATTTATGATCAACACAACCCCCACCCCATCGACTGACATTGGCGAAAAGCGACTCATGCTATACACTGGCTGGAATAAACCAATCACTCCGAGGTAACTGTAATGATTAAACATCGATTATTGATCGCCCTGGCCCTGCTGTGCTGGCCAGTTATCACTCTGGCCCATGTCCACCTTGATCGATCAAGCCCGAGCAAGGGGGAGTCACTGGCAAACAGCCCGAAGACCATCGAATTATGGTTTTCCGGTAAGGTTGATGCCGAATGGAGCAAGATCACTGTCAGTGATAACGATGGCAACCGCGTTGATACTGGCGAGGTTAGTAATGGTGATGACCCAGAGCATCTTAGCGCCAGCCTGAAACCCCTAAAGAGTGGCGAATATACCGTCCGACTAAACGTAATCTCAGGTGATGGCCACCGTGTTAAGGGACATTACTCATTCACAGTAAAATAACAGGATGGATCCTCTATTAGCCAATATTCAGATCCTGGTCACCGTCTTCGACCGTCTGGCATTGGCTATTATCTTAGCCCTCGCTCTTGCCAGCGTCTGGCTCCGACCGACGTTATCCCTGTCTGACGATGCCCGCCGTACCCGAATCTTTAGTACCGCCTTACTGATACTAATTATCGCCGCAGGAATAGAATTACTAATACGTACCGCCGTTATGGCTGATGTCAATTTGCAGCAGGCTTGGCCCTATATCTTTCGGGTCATCGACAATAGTAATTACGGCAACTTCTGGACATGGCGTTTATACATCTGGTGCTTGATGTTATTGACAGCGCTATGGGTCTTCCTTACGACCTGGTCCAGGCGCATGGCCCTGTTACTATTTATCGCCGCAATAGCCACAACTCAGCTACAGAGTGTGACAGGTCATGCCGGTGAAGATGGCTTGTGGTCCGCTGCCAACCTGATCAACAGTCTGCATTTAATCAGCATATCTATCTGGGGGGGCTCTGTCATCCTCTACGCCATACATGTGCTACCGGTTTTACGACGCCAACAGAAAGCCCAGCTGACGGCACAGTCTGCACATAATCTGTCGATAGTCGCTGGACTGGCATTAGGGGTGGTTATCATCACTGGCAGTTACAATACCTGGCATCAACTCAAACAGCTAACCGATTTATGGACTACAGATTATGGTCAGCTGTTGATTATCAAACTAAGCCTGGTTTGCATCACAATGATCATAGGGGCAATCAATAAGTTTTACTGGGTACCAAAGATTATCTCGCATGCCTCGGCAGCGAAGCAATCTGACAACAACCTGGAGAGGCAGTTTCAACGTATTCTATTAGGAGACAGCCTGGTCTTTATCATTATCATTATAGTAGCGACCATTCTGGGCACCACCCCTCCCCCATCACACGTCTAACAATCTGATAAATCCAGTTTATATATAAGCTGATCGGGATATAGAGCATCCCGGGACTTGCCGTCTGATTAAATAGTCGATCCTGAAATATTCATTTCCAGCAATCAAATGCACTGCGGATTATTTCT
>CAZYTT010000185.1:0-1953 GCA_964650235.1 uncultured Gammaproteobacteria bacterium
CTGACGTTCTCCAGCACCATCATCATCGTTAAATTACTTGCCGATAAACGTGAAATTGACGCGTTATCAGGCAGGATTACACTTGGCATCCTGATTGTTCAGGATATCGTCGTGGTGTTATTGATGTTGGTATTGACAGCCTATGGTAATGGGGATATTGGCCCTGGCCTGGGTGAAGAAATGCTATGGGTCTTCCTCAACGGCATCGCTTTTTTATTGATAGTCTGGTTGATGATTCGCTATTTTATCCCACCGCTGCTGGGATCGTTTGCCCATAACCCGGAATTGCTAGTCCTATTTGGCATAGCCTGGGCCATTGGCCTGGCTGCCCTCGGCATTGGTCTTGGGTTTAGTAAAGAGGTCGGTGCATTTATTGCCGGTGTATCATTGGCTGCCACACCTCACCGAACGGCACTGAATGCTAGATTAGTTGGTCTACGTGATTTCATGTTGCTGTTTTTCTTTATAGAGCTAGGTGTGCGTATAGATGTTGTAAATTTTATGGCCAATATAGGGCCGGCACTACTATTGGCTGTCTATGTGTTGATGGCAAAGCCGTTAATTTCAGGTTTATTAATTCGGGTCATGGGGTTCAGTAAAAGGACATCGATTATTAGCGGTCTTTCTTTGGGGCAGATTAGTGAATTTTCATTGATATTAGCGGCCTTAGGGCTTGCCCAGGGACATATCAACGAAGATGTATTCGGTATTATTACACTGGTCGGGCTTATAACCTTTGGTCTTTCTACCTATATGATATTGTACTCACACTTTATTTATAACTGTTTTGTTTTCAGTCCCACTTTATTTCATGGCAAACATATACCGACCGTAGAGGATCGGCTGGGTGTCGACATGGTGGGTGATGATCAGATGGATGTCATTATATTTGGCATTGGTCGATATGGTGGACGTATAGCCCATGAGCTTGTACAGCGGGGGTATAAGGTCCTAGGTGTTGATTTTGATCCGCTGATTTTGCGCAAGAGGACGGAAGAGGGGTTGACCACTATATATGGTGATATTGATGACGTGGAGATTTTTCACTCACTCCCATTAAATCAGGCGGCCTGGGTCATAAGTACATTACCATCTAGAAAACAGGGCAAGATGGTTATTAAGCAGCTGAGACGCTGTGGATTTAAAGGGAAGATAGCTGTCACCGTCCATCAGGGGAGAAAGCAGGATGATATGTTGGCGTCAGGTGCTAATGTGGCCCTGTTGCCCTTTCGTGATGCCTCTAAGGAGGCTGTCGATCTGATATTGAGCTATCAAACTGAGTCGCGCAGAAATGATTCGGGATCGAGTGAGCTTATATCGTCATAACCAATATTACTGGCAGATGGGCGCCGTTGACCAGTTTAACAGGGCTTTATGTCGAAATGTCTAAATAGCAAGTCACCCTCCCTTGTCGCATTGATCTCGTTTATAATACCCGCTTTTATTTGCTGGGCTGGAACAAAATGCTGGAACTCAATATCGTATTTACCCGTATCAAGGATATGCAAGGGCGTCTCGATGCCCTGAGGGGGTATCTTTGACGTCGAACAACGGCGAGAACGTTTTGTCGAGGTTCAGCGTGAACTCGAAGACCCCGGGGTTTGGAATGATGCTGAGCGGGCCCAGGGGCTGGGGCGAGAACGGGTTCATCTGGAATCCGTGGTCAAGGGGTTTGATTTGCTTGATGGTGGCCTGGCGGAATGTAATGACCTGTTAGAACTGGCCGAGGAAGAGCAGGACGAAGAGACCGTTGCCGCAGTTATTGCTGATTTGGATCAGTTTGAACAGCAGTTAGCAGAACTTGAATTTCGGCGGATGTTTTCCGGAGACATGGATGCGGCCAATGCCTTTGTTGATATTCAGGCTGGTTCGGGGGGGACAGAGGCCCAGGATTGGGCTGAAATGTTACTGCGCATGTTTCTGCGTTGGGGCGAGCGCCGTGGGTTTGATACT
>CAZYTT010000186.1:0-1897 GCA_964650235.1 uncultured Gammaproteobacteria bacterium
AATCTGAAACAATAACAGACTATTCATTATTACTATGAGGTATCACAGGCTAATATTTGTGTAAGAAAATCTTCACATACCTATCATATAAGTTTCATATTTACATTTTAATCTCGGCTATGATTAGAGGAGATTAACTATGAACTTATATGTACAGGAATGGCCCGATACTACAGCATCGGTAATGATCAATAATGGCGAGTTATGTATTCGATTCAACAATATAGATCTAGCTGTAGATGCCTGTGAGAAACTAATGGATAGTTATGGCTATTGCTTTCTAAATCCCAATAGAAATAATGAATTATCCAGCTCAACCATGTGTTAGCCTGAATCAGGTCAAAAACAGTTTTAGAGAGGGTGTACCGATTTCTGTGTAACTGCCAGGGTTAAATGGACTCCGCCAGGTGGTCTTCGAACTCAATCATAAATCGATTCAGTGCCAATTTCCAATTCCGGATTGGCATCGTCCATTTCTTGGCTGCGGCCTGAATCGCCAAGTATATCACTTTCTTCGCCGAGTCATCGGTTGGAAACAGCTTCCGTTTTTTATCGCCTTACGAATGACACTGTTGAGCGACTCGATCGCGTTGGTCGTGTAGATCGCCTTGCGGATCTCCTGCGGGTAGCTGAACAGCGTGTTGAGGTTATGCCAGTGGGTGCGCCATGATCGATTGATCTGCGTGTATTTGTCATCCCACCGGTCAGAGAATCGGTTCAGCGCCAACAGGGCTTCTTCCTCGGTGACAGACTGATAAATCAGCTTCAGATCAGCGGTGACGGCCTTGTAGTCTTTCCAGGTCACGTACTTCAGCGAATTGCGAACCATGTGGACGATGCACAGCTGGACCTGAGTCTGCGGGAAGGCCGTGTTGATCGCATCAGGGAAGCCCTTTAAGCCATCGACACAGGCTATTAGAATATCCTTTACGCCGCGATTCTGGAGCTCTGTGAGGACGTTGAGCCAGAACTTGGCACCCTCATTCTCGGATAGCCACAGACCCAGTAATTCCTTGTGGCCCTCCATGTTAACGCCCAGGGCCAGATAAACGGCTTTGTTGATTACCTTTTTATCCTGCCGGATTTTTTACGACAATGCAGTCTAGGTAAACAATGGGATAAACCGCATCCAGGGGCCGGGACTGCCATTCAACCACCTGCTCGAGAACGGCATTGGTGACTTAGGAAATCAGGGTGGCTGAGACATCAGCGTCGTACATTTCCTTGAAGGTTTCGACGATCTCGCGGGTCGTCATTCCCTGGGCATACAGGAAAAGAATCTTGTCATCCATCGACGTAAATCGACGCTGGTGCTTCTTGACCAATTGGGGCTCAAAACTGCCGATCCTGTCACGCGGGGTGTCCAGTTCAAACTGGCCATCCTCCGTCTGCAGGGTCTTGCTGGTATAGCCGTTGCGGTTATTGCCAGTATCTGACTCTCCACCCTTGCCGAAGCCCAGGTGGCCCTCGAGCTCGGCGTTCAGCGCAGTTTCGACCGTAATCTTGGCCAGCATCTGCCTGAAGACATTGAGGTCATCCTCGGTCTTGATGTTTTTGGCGGCTGCCTCTGCAATCGCCTGAAGGTCTTTCTTCTTCATAGTGTCTATCCTCACCCATGCTTGGGTTTAATGATAGACAGTTACACAGAATTCAGGACATCCTTGTTTTAGATCCACACATTTTCGAATGCCACTACGGTCTATTTTTATTAATGCCGCTATCTCGTTATTGATTTATTACATCCTCGTCAGATATCGACTCGTCTAGGCGGTAACTGTTTATGCCCGACCGTCCTACGTAGGTCTTAGCGTTGCATGACTGATGCAGTACCTGCATGTCAATCAACACCAAGACTCCCTCAGTGACTCTACGCCAACTATAGCCGCTGCTGCAGGCT
>CAZYTT010000187.1:0-1814 GCA_964650235.1 uncultured Gammaproteobacteria bacterium
TTGTATCAGGCCCAATAATGACAATGAACAGCAGGGCTTGTTACACATATATCGATTCACTGCAGGTTTGCTTTAATTTTATTCATGAATGATTAATATAAGTGCTGTTATTTACAACGTTATAGAGACGATCTAATCCTCCCGCCAGAGGTAAACAGGCCAACACAGCGCAGATTACAAATTGGATGAGCTATATATAGAATAAACGGGACAGGTTAAAAATCAGTATTCACAGCAATAAAAACGAGGCTCAAGACCGCTGTTGAATTGCATTCCCTAATGACCCTAGAAAAACATTATTTGCTTTGCATACTGACCCGGCATAAATACTAATAATATAATTCATATCAATTAGTTAGTGATATGCATGTGGATTAATAACCATTGAAATATAGGATCAAATATGAATACAATTCAACAGATGATGATATAAATGACCTGGCGGCCTACTACTCGGAAAAAGAAAAATAGGAAAATGATGCCCAACCGGGCTGTTATCACCAGTACCTGTTACGCTGAAAATGAAAATAGATGACAATAAAAGTGACTGGTCAGTTGGATGCTGAGCAAACCACGCTCTAGAACTTCAACGTTTGCTTATTTCCTATGGATAAAAAAGAGGCAGAGCCTTTCGGCCCTACCTCTTCCAAGCCATGCTCAATCAAACTTTAGAACCCAAGCTCTAATTGTGCTGTAAATACAGAATCATCATTAGCAGATACTGGCGCACTTTTATCCAGGTATTCTACAAAACCACGGACATTCTGGTCGAAATAGTGGCTCAAATGCAGAGTGACCTCATCGTAGCTATCAGCGCCATTGTTTCTCTCAAAACTATCGACACGAATCAGTGGCATCCACTTGGGCTGGTTATTTTCACTAATGACATAGCGGGCCTCAACAAAGGTAGAATTGTTTTCATCTTCGTTGGTAGCCGTCGCGTTATCACCCTTGGTTTGCAGGTAGGCACCAGATACGCGTATGTCGCCGATATCCGCCTGTACGTCTATGCCTGTGCGGGTGAAATCACGATCAACAGTGCAACCGCCAACAAAGCCATTAGTGACTACTTTACAAGTACCGCTCATCACCATTGCGCCGACCATGACATCGGGGGTGACATCAACAGCGAGACGCCCCGTCATGATATCGCCATCTTCGGCAAGCGGATCACCCTTAACACCACTGATGCCGACACTATAAAACACATTGTCGATGGGCCGGCCGTAAACGTTGATATTCTGGCGTGAATCACGCAATCTACCGTTATTATCCGCGCCATCAAAACGCTCGTTGATGTTCGAAGCACGGTTGCGAGTCATTTTCCGTGGATTGGTATAATTGCCATAGGGATCAGACCAGCTAATTGGCCCCCAGCTGAACTGTACGTTGGCAGCCTGTGATGGATGCCAGCCAATAACGGCTATAGGCAGCTGTACCTCAAAACCGCCCCCATGGTCATCTTCAGCCTCGAGCTCAAAAAAACCGGAGAAATCTTTGGCCATAACACCGGCCACCATCACTTCTGCTTCATGTAATACCCGCAAGGTCTTTTCACCGGAATCGGCTTTCTCATAAGGGCGTGCCTTCAATACGGCAGATACCGGTATTGAATTATTCCCATTCAAAAAATCTGAAGCCTCCGTGCGCGACATTCTATAACCATTTTCTTTATATGCGCGTCCTACAGCGTTGAGCGATGGCCAGGCTGAATGACATAGCGTGCACTCAGTCTGGTGTTTACGTGCAAATGCTGGAATTGCTTGAGCAACACTACCCCAGACCATACTGCCTAAAAATAAACCTATTATTAT
>CAZYTT010000188.1:0-1734 GCA_964650235.1 uncultured Gammaproteobacteria bacterium
GCTCTTCATCACTCGCTGACGCTCGCAATTACGACCCTGCAGACGGCGTTGACTACCGGGGACTAACCGCCTTCGCGTTGCTCTCCATGGCGGTCAGCGCCTGCCAAAACTTATCACCTCATCGTTTTAAGTTGATCCAGCCGTCAAACTTCAGTCAAAGACTGCCACAAACTGCACGCGTGTATCCGTCGCCGGTCTAGTTAGCGGAGTTAATGAAGCCTTGGGTAAAACTGATGAGCCCGCACCTAAGGAAAAATATCCAGGAAAACTGCTAGACCAGTACGGACTCTCCTCAATGGATCCTAATACGGGATCAATACAGGCTACACATGGCCCCATCCATATACTTTTCAATTCCGCATTATTTTGAATTCGCCAATCGGTGTAAGCCACCTAGGTGATGCTAACCCCACAGGGAGACAAACTCTTCCACTATATAATCTCACAAGATAGCCGGTGTAGAGCGTCCCGTTGAGCTCTGTTCCATTAACCGCTGACGTCCATGTATTATACACACGCGGACAGCTTGTAGGGACAGGGTAACAAGCTCATTAACTGCCAAAGTCGCAAGTTGAGAGAGTAAATTAAAATGAAATCAAGGATACACCTATGACTGAGAAATGCTGCAGGTTATTAGCAACCCAGCATATACCTGAAATTATCCAAACATAGCCATTGAGCTAGAATCCAAACAATTTAGAATTGAAAGATTATCATGAAAAATTAATAAGATACATATCCAAAAGGCCAGACGATTTAGTTGATTAATCTTATTACATTCCTGATAATGTTTATGACATTGACCTACACCAAGACATCAAAAGGATATTCATGTCAGACGTACTCGTCTATTACGCGCATCCTGGTCACAAGTATTCACACGCCAATAAAGCGATGTGCATTCAAGCAAAACTCATTCCTGATATCACTTTTGTTGACTTATATGCTGAATATCCACGTTTTAATATTGACATAGACATTGAACAACAACGCCTGCTCGAACATAAAACGATAGTTTTTCAATTTCCATTATTCTGGTACTCCACACCAGCCCTGGTAAAAGAGTGGCAGGATCTAGTACTTGAATATGGTTTTGCCTATGGCGAAGGCGGAAATAAGCTGAAAGGAAAAAATATCATGCTTGCAATTACTGCGGCAGGATCAGCTGAAGCATATAGTGCAGAAGGGCTACAAAGGCATTCACTGAGGACATACCTTACGCCGCTGCAGCAAATGGCAACCCTGTGCCAGATGATGTTTCTTCCACCATATGTATTATTTAGCGCAATAAAGGCCCCCAAAGAAGGGCTATTGCAACAGCACAGCGAAGGCTATCGGCAGTTATTAACGGCCCTACGCGACAATACCTATAATTTCTCAGACGTTTCTAACAGCGACTTTCTCACCATAGAAAACTTACCCAGGATGATGATGCCCTGATGGATGATATTATTTTACTCAGCTTTATTCTCTTAACAGCTGGCGTCATCGCTGTCCCAGTCGCAACCAAACTTGGACTGGGCTCTGTATTAGGTTACCTGATTGCAGGCATCGCAATCAGCCCTTTGCTTGATACCTTATCTGTAGATGTCGTTAGCCTGCAACGATTTGCAGAGATAGGCGTTGTCATGATGCTATTCCTGATAGGCTTAGAACTCGAACCACAGATGCTGTGGAAGATGCGTCACCGATTACTCGGCCTGGGTGGCCTGCAGGTAATCATGACTACCGCCC